>NZ_SOGW01000022.1:0-46185 GCF_004403075.1 Cryobacterium sp. TMT2-10
CGTTGCTGGCCCCCTGTTTCCAGGCCAGGGAATCGTGGCCGAGGATGCTGCGGGAGCGGTCCGCGACATCCGTCGCCGTAGACACCCTGGCCGCGTCGAGCCGGCGGCCGAGCTGCTCCACCGCGCCAAGGACGGCCAGGGCGTCGGTGTCGGTGAGCCGCGATAACGTCAGGGAGTCGAGTGCGGCGGCCACAGCCAACCCCGCCCGCCGGATCAGCTGCACAGGTGAATCTGCCGCCTCTGCCGGGGCGGCTGGTGACTGCGGTGCGGATGCTCCTGCCATGCCCCGATTTTAGCAAAAAGCGTACGTGGTGTCGAGACTATCTCAACTATTTACCAAAGTATTTCGCAGATAGTTACGAATGAGGCNAAAGTATTTCGCAGATAGTTACGAATGAGGCTGGTGTTACTCGTGGGATTCCCCGGCCGGTGAGGCGCCGCAAAACCGGGCCCGAAACCCGGCCGAGCCGTGAGTATCGCCCCTTTTCAGGCAAGAAAAAGGGGTAAAACTCACGGCTCGGCGAAGGAAACGAGGCCCGGAAGGGTCAGCCGCCGGGCACGAAAAAAGGAAGGACCCGCATCCAACGGATGCGGGTCCTCCCTGAAAAGACTGTCGGTTAGTCTTCGACCGACGTTGCGGCGGCGGGCTCGTCTTCGGCGACCCACAGCTCGTCATCGGCGCGGAACGTCTGCCAGACGGCGTAGGCGACACCCACGGCGGCGGCCAGGGCGACACCGAGGCCGATGTAGGTTCCGGCTCCGGGTCCCTTCTTCTGGACCACGATGGGCTTCTGGAAGCGAACGCGGTTGAGTGCGGCACGAATGCGGGCGTCGTGGGCGACGTCGCCCACGCTCATCAGCGTGCCGACGGCGGTGCCGATGCCCGGCAGTACCTTGTCGACGACCTGGTGGCGCACGCCTTCGGCGAGTTCCTGGGTGGCCTGCACTTTGGGGCGCACGATCTGGTCGTAGCTTTCGCGAACCTTGGGGACGACTTCTTCACGCGTGAGTACACCCGCCTGCCGGCTGGCCTCTCGTGCCAGGGCGTTTACACGCTCCAGCACTTCCTGCTGGTTGTTCCATAATTCGTCTGCGCTCTTACGCAGCCGAGTAAGTTCCTTGCGGCGCTTGCGTGACAGGCTCATCTGGACCCTCCATCGATGTCATGTGGCGAACAATGTCCATCTTGCCACGCAATCGTCTGGGAGGGCTCTGAGTGCGGGGTGTCCGGACGGAATCCACCAAACCGGCTGTGCAAGAATTGACCCCATGTCAAAGCACACCGCGGTAGCAACACTCAATACCACCCTCGGACCGATCAAGGTCAACCTCTTCGGCAATCACGCGCCGAAGACCGTCAAGAACTTCGTCGGTCTCGCCACGGGCGAGATCGAGTGGAAGCACCCCGCCACGGGTCAGACCTCCACCGCTCCTCTGTATGACGGAACGGTCTTCCACCGCATCATCAAGGACTTCATGATCCAGGCCGGCGACCCGCTCGGCCAGGGCACCGGCGGACCGGGTTACCAGTTCGACGACGAAATCAACCCCGACCTCGACTTCACCCAGCCGTACGTGCTCGCCATGGCGAACGCCGGTATCCAGGGGGGCCGCGGCACCAATGGTTCGCAGTTCTTCATCACCGTCGTCCCCACCACCTGGCTCCAGGGCAAGCACACCATCTTCGGCGCCGTCGAAGACGAAGAATCGCGTGCCATCGTCGCCAAGCTCGCGACCGTCCCCACCGACGGCCGTGACCGCCCGCTGACCGACGTTGTCATCGAGAGCGTCACCGTCGAGCAGGTCTAGGCTCCGACCCCGATGACCGACCTGCCCGGAACAGCCGCTGCTAACTACTGCTACCGGCATCCGGGCAGGCCGAGTTTCATCCTCTGCCAGCGCTGCGGCCGCACCATCTGCCCCGATTGCCAGACCCAGGCCGCGGTGGGCGTGATCTGCCCCGAGTGCATGAACGAACAGCGCCGAAGCGCCCCTCGAACGAAGCCGGCCATCCTGACCCGCTTCTCCGGCAGCGGTTCCCACCCGGTCACGTCCTCGATCATCGTCATCACGGTCGCGGTCTTCCTCCTCCAGCTCATCCCTGGCCTGGGCGTGACCGACAAACTGCTCTACGCCGGCATCTATTCCTATCCCGGCAGCTTCGAGCCGTGGCGGATGCTGACCACCGTCTTCGTGCACTCCACGGGCCTGATCTTCCACGTTCTGCTCAACATGTACACGCTCTGGATCTTCGGTCAGATCCTCGAGGAGATGCTGGGCCGGTGGCGTTTCCTCGCCCTCTACCTCCTGAGCGGCCTGGCGGGTTCACTGGGAGTGCTCTTCCTGTCCGATCCCCTCGTGCCCGTGGTGGGGGCCTCCGGCGCGATCTTCGGCCTGATGGGTGCGTTCCTGGTCATCCAGCGGCGCCTGGGCGGCAATTCGACCCAGCTGCTGATCCTGGTCGGCATCAACCTCGTGATCGGGTTCGTACCCGGCTTCAACATCGCCTGGCAGGCGCACGTGGGCGGCCTGATCGCCGGGGCGAGCATCGGCTTGATCTTCGTGCAGACACGACGGATCAGGCAGCAGACGCTGCAGACCGGACTCCTCGCCGGTTTCGGCGTTGTGCTGCTGGCCCTGGGCTTCGTGAAGTTCCTGGGCTGAGAGCCCCATCGGCGGGACGGCCAGCCTGACGGTTATCCCCGGGCTTCGGAGTTATCCACAGGTTTGTCCACACCATGGGGATAATTACACCGTTGTCATTCACGCCCCGCGGGGCGGCCGGATCAGCGCCAGCGGGTGGTCATCAGGAAGCCGATGAAGGCGATCCCGAACCCGACCAGAATGTTCCACGAGCCGAGGCCCGGAGCCGGCAACGTGCCCTGGCTCACGTAGAAGACGATGATCCAGGCCAGTCCGAGCAGCATGAAACCGAACATCACCGGTTTGAACCACACGGCGTTCGGCCCAGCCTCGCCGGAGCGAACGGCCTCGGTACGGGCGGGCTTTGTGCGGGGATTCGTGCGTGACATGCCTGCGATTCTAGCGTCATTGACTGAAACAGGCCGCAGGCGTGCCCACAGGCGGACCGGTGGGCGGAGGGAACCTCCGCGATTAGAATCGACATCATGTCCGAGAGCCCCGATCTGCCCGCAGTCGAGGCAACCCGTCGGTCCCGGCGCAGGAATCGTCGTCGCCGCGTCAGCGTCGTCGGGGTTCTTGGTGAGCTTCTCATCACCGCGGGGGCTCTGGTGATGCTGTTCCTCGGCTGGCAGCTCTGGTGGAATGACATGATCATGGCCGACCAGCAGTCCCAGGCGGCCGCGAAGATCAGTCAGGTCTGGATCTCCGACGACCACGCCGCCCAGGATCACACCCTTCCCGTGCCGGCTTCCGCAGACTATGGCAACCCGGTCGTTGCGGCGCCTCCGGCCGAGGCGGATCCGTTCGCCGTTCTCTACGTGCCGCGTTTCGGAGACGACTACCACCGCACGATCGCCGAGGGCACTGGCATGGACGTCCTCAACAGTCCTCGTCTCGGAATCGGCCACTATCCCGGCACCCAGATGCCCGGGGAGGTGGGGAACTTCGCCATCGCCGCGCACCGCAGCGCCAACGGCGGCGCAATGCACCTCATCCACCAGCTGCAGCTCGGCGACGCCATCTACGTTCAGACCGCGGACGGTTACTACACCTATCGGTTCCGTGACCTCGAATACGTCTCGCCCGAAACGGTTGCCGTGCTCGATGCGGTTCCACACGAGCCCGACCTGGCTCCGGTGGACCGGCTGGTCACCCTCACCAGCTGCAACCCCTTCTATTCCACGGCCGAGCGCATCATCGCCTACGGGGTGCTCGAGAGCTGGCAGCCGATAGCCGCCGGACCACCGACCGAACTCGCGGCGCTCATCGCCGTCCAGGCCAAGGGGTAGGAGACTCCGATGTACGCTGTCCTGTGGCGCATCCTGCCCGGCCCGGTGTGGGTGCGGGTCCTGCTCGTCTTCATTCTGCTGGCGGGCGTACTGTCCGTTCTCTCCACCTGGGTGTTCCCCTGGGTGGACGTCATCCTCAACAATCAGGAAGCCACGGTGGGAAGCCCATGACCCGCATCCTCGTCATCGACAATTACGACAGCTTCGTCTACACGCTCAACGGTTATCTGATGGAGCTCGGCGCCGAGACCGTGGTGCTTCGAAATGATGCCTTCCCCCCGGAAGATGCCGCGGCGCGCATCGCGGAATTCGACGGCGTGCTGGTCTCCCCGGGGCCCGGTAAGCCCGCCGACGCCGGCGTCTCGATCGCCATCGTCAGGGCCGCGCTCGCGTCAGGGCTGCCTCTTTTCGGAGTCTGTCTCGGGCACCAGGCCATCGCCGAGGCCTTCGGCGCAACGGTGACCAACGCGGACGAGCTCATGCACGGCAAGACGAGCCTGATCACGCACGACGAGAGCGGATTCTATCAGGGTGTTCCGCAGCCGTTCACGGCGACGCGGTATCACTCGCTGGCAGTGGTCGACGACACCGTGCCCGATGACCTCATCGTGACCTCGCGCACCGAGGGCGGCGTGATCATGGGGTTGCGGCATGTCATCGCGCCGATCCTGGGCGTGCAGTTCCACCCCGAGTCGGTTCTGACCGAGGGCGGCTACCGGATGCTGGGCAACTGGCTCGCTCTGGCCGGGCTCCCGGAGGCGCAGGAAACCGCGAAGGGCCTGACGCCCATGCTCAAGCGCAGCTGAGGCCGGCCCGAGAAGTCTCAGCCGGCGCAGTAGAAGAGCTCGACCTGTGACTTCTGCGGCACGTCGCCGGCAGCGAGGGACTGCTTGAGTACCGGTGAACCTGACACGGACGGGCAGGTGTTGTCCGGGGTGGGGATCGCAACCAACTGAACGTCCGCCCCCTCGAGCAGGTCGCTCGCGGCGCTGAGGGTCTGGCCTTTGAGATCATCCAGCGTGACGAGACCGCTGGAGACGATGAAGTCGACCGTGACGCCGGTCTTCTCCGGGCTCCCGCCGGCCGGGGTGGTGCGCAGCACGAGGTTGGAGGCGATTGTCGCGGAGTTCTCCCGGGTGACCGACCCCGGGATGAGGCCGAACGCCGTGATCGCGACCTGAGCGTCTGCCAGGGGCTGATTGGTGGTGTCGGGAACATCGACCGGCTGTGCGCCGGTGGAGACGAAGACCTTGATGACGTCGGCGGGCTGGGCGATCGTACCGGCCGGAGGGTCGGTGCGAGTGACCTCTCCCTTGGGCACGGTGGCGCTGGCCTCCTCGGCCATGGTGGCCGCGAGGTCCAGGTCGAGAAGCTTGTTCTGCGCGTTGTCGTAGCTGAGCCCGGTGAGGGAGGGCACCCTGCGGGAGTTGTCCGGCAGATCGCTGCTCGGCGTGAGGCTGAATGCCCAGATCATGACCGAGATGACGATGACGACGACGCTCAGGATGCCCGCCCAGATCCAGATGACCGGCGGGCGACGCTGGGTGCGCACCATGGTCTCGTCTTCGGCGAGTTGCTTGAGGGCCAGCTCGGAGCCGGAGGCGGACGGCGGCGGGGAACCGAACAGCCCGGCACCGGCATCGTCGGCGTTGCGGTGAACCGGGATCTGGCCCGAGGCGGCTGTCTCGACGTCGTTCCGGAATTCGACCGCGCTCTGATACCGCTGGAACCGGTCCTTGGCGAGGGCGTGCATCACAACGGAGTCGAGGGCCGGTGACACCTTCTTGTTGATCGAGCTCGGCTTGACCGGGGTCTCACTGACGTGCTGGTAGGCAACGGCCACGGGAGAGTCACCGCGGAACGGCGTGCGCCCGGCCAGCATCTCGAACAGCACCACGCCGGTGGAGTACAGGTCGGTGCGGGCATCCACGGATTCGCCCTTGGCCTGCTCGGGCGAGAAATAGGACGCCGTGCCCAGGATCGCGGTGGTCTGCGCCACCGTCGTCGAGGAATCGGAAATGGCCCGGGCGATGCCGAAGTCCATGACCTTGACCTGGCCGGCCTTCGTGATCATGATGTTGCCCGGCTTGATGTCCCGGTGCACGACGCCCGCGCGGTGCGAATACTCGAGGGCGGTCAGAACGCCTTCGATGATTCGCACGGCCTCGGCCGAGTCGATCGGGCCCTCACGGATGATGTCCTTGAGCAGCCGGCCATCGACGTGCTCCATAACGATGAACGGAATCTGGGCCTCTTGGCCGCTGTTCTCGATCACCGTCTCTTCGCCGGCGTCGAAAACCCGCACGATCGTGGGGTGAGCCATGCGTGCAGCGGCCTGGGCTTCCTGGCGGAAGCGGGTGCGGAACGCGGGGTCGGCGGCGAGCGAGGACTTGAGGAGCTTGATGGCGACCGTGCGGCCGAGCCGGGAATCGGTGCCGATGTGCACGTCGGACATGCCACCTCGCCCGATGAGAGCTCCGACCCGGTACCGACCAGCGAGAAGACGGCCTTCATCAGTCAAAGCGATACTCCCCAGCTTGCGGACACAGATTTTCCAACTTTACCCGGAACGTGAGGGACGCCTTTACTTGACGACGACCGGGGTCGAGGATGCCGACCAGTCGGATTCCGTCTGGCCGCAGAAATAGCGGAACTTGACCGTGAACGTGCCGACTGCCGGTCCTGCCGTGACGGTGGCTGTGGTGGCATCGGGGCCCACGGGACCCGGGGACACTGCGTCCTGGCCTTCGGCGAGAACCTCGTAGCCGGACAGGGTCTGGCCACTCGGGCACGACTGCGCCGCCCAGCTGACCGTCACGGTGCCCCCGGGCGCGACCGTCGCAGGCGCCGCGGTCGGGGCAGCGGTCGGGGCGTCAGGGGATACAGCCGGGGCGTAGACCTTGACGGTGATCTTCTCACCCTTCTTTACCGGCCCGGTCGGGTTGACGTCGTAGACGGTGTCGGCAACCTGCTCCGGCGTGGTGGAGGCATTGCCGGTCTGCACGTCGGCGACGAATCCCATCTCCGAGAGCTTGTCACGGGCTTCCGAGCTGGTCAGCCCCTGGAAGTCGGACAGATTCACCTGCACGGTGGTGGCGGCCGGCGGGGTCGTGGCGGTAGGCGCGGGCGCGGACGACGGCGTCGCTTTCGGTGTGGCCTTCGGCGTCGGCTTGGCGCTCTGGGACGTTGACGCCGAAGGTGACGGCGTGCCGGCATCCTGCGTGAAGAGCGCGATCAGGGTTCCGGTCAGCACCAGCACGAGCACGGCGATCAGTGCGATCAACGGCCAGGTCCACGGGCTGCGCTTCTTGGTGCCCTCGGCTTCGGCGTCGGCTCCAGCAGCGGCCACCGAGGTGCGCGTGGCCGGCGCGCCGGTGGGCAGGACGGTGGTCGCGTCCATGCTGCCGGCACCGGGCATCAGCATGGTCGCGGAGGTTGGCGTGACGCCGTTCATGATGGCGGGAACGGATGCCGCCGCAGCGGCAATATCGCCGCGACGCAGGGCCGCCGCGGCGCGGGAGAGGTGCGCGGCCGAGGCCGGGCGGTCCGCCGGGTTCTTGGCCAGGCAGGAAATCACCAGGTTGCGCACCGGCTCGGACACGGTCTCCGGAAGGTCGGGCGCGATCTCGTTGATCTGCGCCATGGCGATGGCGACTTGGGACTCCCCGGTGAAGGGGCGCCGGCCGGCGAGGCTTTCGTAGGCGACGATCCCCAGGGAGTAGATGTCTGTGGTCGGGGAGGCGGAGCGTCCGCTGGCTTGCTCCGGCGAGAGGTACTGCACGGTGCCCATGACCTGGCCGGTCGCGGTGAGCGGGACCTGGTCGGCGATGCGGGCGATTCCGAAGTCGGTGATCTTGACCCGGCCGTCGGGGGTGATGAGGAGGTTGCCCGGCTTGATGTCGCGGTGTACCAGGCCCGCGGCGTGCGCGGCGTGCAGTGCGGCCGCGGTCTGGGCCACGATGTCGAGGACCTTGTCGGTCGGGAGGACGTGGTCGCGCTCGAGGATGGTCGAGAGCGCCTCGCCGGGAACGAGCTCCATCACCAGGAACGCGCTGCCGTCCTCTTCGCCATAGTCGAACACGTTGGCGATGCCTTCGTGATTGACGAGGGCTGCGTGGCGGGCCTCGGCACGGAAGCGCTCGAGGAATCCAGGGTCACCGAGGTACTCGTCCTTCAGGATCTTGATGGCGACCGTGCGTCCGATTACGAGGTCGACGGACTTCCAAACCTCACCCATGCCGCCAATGGCGATCCGGGACTGCAGTTCGTATCGTCCCCCGAAGGTGAGCCCTGATGTGGGTCTCATTTGTTCAGCACCGCCTCTAGTACCTGCTTTGCAATGGGTGCGGCAACAAGATTGCCGTACCCCGTCTGTCCAAGTCCCCCGCCATCCTCGACGAGAACGGTGATCGCGTATTTCGGATCCTCCGCAGGAGCGAATCCGGTAAACCACAAGGTGTAAGGCTCGTCCTCGGCGTTCTCCGCCGTGCCCGTTTTACCTGCCACCTTGACCCCATCTATTCTTGCATTGCTGGCGGCGCCGTCCTGGACTCCATTGACCATCATTTGGGTGATTGTGGCCGCCGTTTCGGCGCTCATCACGCGCTTCATCGTTTTGGGTTCAAAGACCTGAAGCGGACTCAGATCCGGGGCGATCACCTTCTCCACGAGGTTGGGCGCCATCGCCATGCCGCCGTTGGCGATCGTGCCCGACACCATGGCCATCTGCAGGTTCGTGGCCCGCACATCGGTCTGGCCGAACGCCGACAGTGCCGTTTGCGCATCGTCGAGATCGGTGGGGTACACACTCTGGGAGACGTCGAGCGGCACCGTGTAATCCGAGTTGAAACCGAACTTCTCGGCCGTGTCCCGGATGGCCTTGTCGCCCAGTTGCAGCCCCAGTTCCGCCATCGGGATGTTGCAGGAGAGCCGCAGCGCCGTCGCGATGGTCACGGTGTCGCCGCCGCCACACGTCCCGCCGCCCGAGTTGATGACGACCGCGCTGGATCCGGGCAGCTGGAACGTGCCCGGGTTCGGGAACGCGCTCTCGGGGGTGAACTTGCCCGATTCCAGGGCGGCGGTCACCACGACCAGTTTGAACACCGAGCCGGGAGGGTTGAGGGCGTTGATGCCGCGGTTGATCAGCGGGTCGCTATCGTCGTTGAGCAGCGATTGGTAGGTGTCGGCGACCTGCTGGTTGTCATGAACCGTGAGGAGGTTCGTGTCGTAGCTGGGCTTGGAGACCATGGCCAGGATGCGCCCGGTCTTCGGCTCGGTCACGACCACTGAGCCGGTGAGGTTGCCGAGGGCATCCCAGGCCGCCTGCTGCGCGACCGGGTCGATCGTGACCTCCACTGACGCGCCCTTGGGATTCTTGCCCGTGATCAGGCCGTTGACTTTTTCGAAGAACTGCGCGTTCGACGTGCCACTCAGTTCTGCGTTCATCGCGTGTTCGAGGCCGGTCGGAGCGCCGTTGAGTGGGATGAAGCCGGTGACGGGCGCGTAGAGGGGCCCGTTGCTGTAAGTGCGCTGGAACTTGTAGTCGTCGTCCACCGGCATGGACTGGGCGATGGGTTCACCGGCGACGAGGATGGCGCCGCGTTCGACGGCGTAGCTGTCGTAGAGCGTGCGGGTGTTGCGGGCATCCGCTGACAGGCTGTCGGCCTGGAAGACCTGGATGACCGTCGTCGAGCCGAGCAGAGCCAGGAACATGAGCAGCACCACGATGCTGACACGCTTGAGTTCGCGATTCATCAGACCACCAGCCTTGGTTGGTTGCGCACCGTGTCCGACAGGCGCAGAAGTAGGGCCGCAATGATCCAGTTGGCCACCAGGGAGGAGCCACCGGCCGCCAGGAACGGCGTGGTCAGGCCGGTGAGCGGGATCACCCGGGTGACGCCGCCGATCACGATGAAGCACTGGAGTGCCACCACGAACGAGAGGCCGACGGCGAGGAGCTTGCCGAAGTCGTCATTGCCGGCGAAGCCGATACGGAAGCCGCGGGCAACGAAGAGCAGGTACAGGGCGAGGATGGCGAAGAGGCCGGCCAGCCCGAGTTCCTCGCCGAGGCTCGCGATGATGTAGTCGCTCTGGGGGACCGGGGTGATGTCCGGGCGGCCCTGGCCGAGGCCGGTGCCGAGAAGACCGCCCTTGGCGAGACCGAAGAGACCCTGCACCAGCTGGTAGCTGCCGCCGTCGGCTCCGTAGACGTCGGGGTTGAGCGCATCCAGCCAGTTCGTGAACCGTCCGTTGACGTAGTCGAGGGTCTGGCTGGCAATGAGGGCGCCGCCGAGGAAGAGGGACATGCCGAGGAGCACCCAGCTGAGCCGACCGGTGGCCACGTAGAGCATGACCAGGAACAGGCCGAAGTACAGCAGCGCGGTACCGAGGTCGCGCTGGAAGATGATGACCGACATCGAGAGGGCCCAGACGACCAGGATCGGGCCGAGGTCGCGCAGGCGCGGGAACCGCATGCCGAGGAATTTCTTGCCCACCATGGAGAGGCTGTCGCGGTTGCGCACCAGATAGCCGGCGAAGAAGACGGCCAGCGCAATCTTCGCGATCTCGCCGGGCTGGAACGTGGCGAAGGAGCCGACCCCGATCCACACACGCGCTCCGCTGACCTCACGGCCCAGCCCCGGCACCAGCGGCAGGAGCAGTAGGGCGACACCGACGAAACCGGCGATGTAGGTGTAGCGGAACAGCACGCGGTGATTGCGGATGATCAGCACGACCGCGATCGCGCAGGCGATCGCCAGAGCGCTCCACACGGTCTGGCGCACGGCCGCGCTGGCCCAGCCAGATTCCTTGTTGGCAAGGTCGATCCGGTAGATCATGGCGATGCCGAGACCGTTGAGCAGGGTGGCGATCGGCAGGATGAACGGGTCGGCCTCGCGGGCCACCGCGCGCAGCACGACGTGCATGCCGAGAACCAGGACGGACAGACCGGCTCCCAGCAGCACGAGGGTGGTGTCGATGCGACCGAGGGCGCCGAGCTGAACGAGCACGACCGTGGCGGCGTTGATGCCACAGGCGATGAGCAGCAGGAACAGCTCGAGGTTGCGCAGCTTCTGCGGCAGGTGGAGGCGGCGCACGCGACCCGGGCGCGCGGGCGCATCCGTGGTCGTGGAGCGGTTACTGGACACTGGCATCATGGAGCCGTTCGACGATGAGCAACGCGTCCGTGAGGGAGCTTGCACTGATGGTTTGTTCGACCTGCTGGCGGTCGAAGACGCGCAGTTCGGACACCTCCAGGTTGGTGTCCTCATAGAGCGAGGAGAGGGAGATCGGGCCGAGGTCCTGCTGAATGCCCTGGTAGATGGCCACGGTGCTGCCTTCGACCCCGACGAAGTAGCGGGTCTGGGTCCACCGGTAGCCGAGGACCGCGGCGCCGACGATGGCGAGGACCAGCAGGATGATTCCGACCAGCCAGGTGATCTTGCGGCGGCGGGCCCGGCGGTTGTCTTCTTCGATCAGCTCGGAGAGGTAATCCTGCGAGTCCGGCTCGAAGTGCGTCTCGCGCACCGGGTGCAGGCGCAGGCTGGACATGCGCAGTGCCCGGCTGCGGCCGGGCTCTTCACCGAAGGCCAGAGGGGCGGATGCCGACCCGACCACGGTGGGCAGGTCGACCCGCTCGGCACCGGTGCCGATGTCGACGACGACGATCGTGACGTTGTCGGGGGCGCCGCCGTCGAGGCTCTCCTTGACCAGTCGGTCCGCGACCGCCTGGGCGTCGAGGTCGGACTTGAGGGCCGCCGCGATGCCCACGTTGGAGACCACACCGCTGAGCCCGTCGGAGCAGATCAGCCAGCGGTCGCCGGAAAAGGTGGCGAGGATGGAGGTGTCGATCTCGGGCGACGCTTCGACGTCACCGAGGACGCGCATGAGCACGGAACGGCGCGGATGCACCATGGCTTCCTGCTCGGTGATGCGGCCGCTGTCCACCAGCCGCTGCACGAAGGTGTGGTCGATGGTGATTTGGGACAGTACGCCCTCGCGCAGGAGGTAGATGCGGGAGTCGCCGATGTGCGCGATGGCGACTTCGTCTTCGAGCACGATCAGGGCGCTGACGGTGGTGCCCATCCCGGTGAGCTCGGGGTGTTCGAACACGGTCTCGGCCAACTGCGAGTTGGCGGCGATGAGTGCGGCCTGCAGGGCGAATTCGGCATCCTGGGGGGACCGGTAGTCCTGGTCGGCCTCCACGATGCGCTTGGTGGCGATGGCGGACGCGACGTCGCCGCCCGCATGCCCGCCCATGCCGTCGGCAACGACGAAGAGGTGGCGCCCGGAATACCCGGAGTCCTGGTTGTTGGACCGGATTTTTCCAACGTGGGACACGGCCGCGCTGTTGCTGACTGTCGCCATGGAGCTACCGCCGGAGCTCGAAGCTGGTCGCGCCGATTTTGACGGGGGTGTTCAGTGGCACGGGGGTCGGCACCGCGAGGCGATTGCCAGCGAGGAAGGTTCCGTTGGTGGAGTCGAGGTCCTGGATCATCCACTCGTCATGCCAGAGCATCAGGCGAGCGTGATGGGTGGACGTGTAGTCGTCACGGATGACGAGGCTGGAGTCGCCCGACCGGCCGATGGTGATCGATTCACCGGTCAACGGGAACTCGGTGCCGGCCTTCGGGCCTGACGTGATCACCAGGCGGGTCGCGTTCCTGGCGTTCGCGTTCTCCGGAGCGCCGCCGGCGGCCGGGCTCGGCCGGGCCGTGAACTGCTCCGTCTTCGCCGAGGCCGAGGCTGCCGGGACGGGGGGCTGGGTGAGGGAGACGGGCGCGGCACTCGGGAACGGGGCGGGCGGGGCGGTCGCGGCATCCGGCTGCATCTTGCGGGCCCGCTGGCCGAACAGGTCGCTGCGCAGGGCGTAGACGATGCCGAAGATGAAGAGCCACAGCAACAGCAGGAAGCCGAGGCGCAGCACGAGCAGGGTGAGTTCACTGACGCTCATGCGGAGGGCCCCCAGAATCCGCCCATGTCATGGCGGTCGCGGTCGCGGGCGGCATCACTGCGACGCTCGCTGACGGGTTCGCCGGCCGAGGCCTGGGCGATCACCCGGAAGATGATGCGGGTTCGCCCGATCGTGACGACGGAGTCGGGTTCGAGGATGGCCTGCGAGACGGGCGACCCGTTGAGCTGGGACCCGTTGGTGGAACCGAGGTCGCGCACCTGTGCACGGGTGCCGTCCCAGAGGATCTCGACGTGGCGGCGGGAGGTGCCCGAGTCGTCGACCGTGATGTCGGCGTCACTGCCGCGACCGATCACCGTGTGGGATTGGGTCAGGGGGTAGCGCTTGCCGTTGACCTCGACCACCGGGATCCAGGCCACGCCGCCCTTGACCGTGCTGGAGTCGATCTGCACCATGCCCTCGCTGAGGCCGCGGTCGTCGGACAGGCTGATCGAGACGCCGCCGGCGAACTGGTAGCGCTGCTCACGGCCGTGCTGCTGCACCAGGCCGGTGAGTTCGTCGATGAGCGTCTGGCCGAGGGCGGACATGCGCTGGAAGTCGGCGTGGCTCATGCGGACCGTGAAGCGATTGGGCGCGAGGATGCGGTCGCGGGACACGACAGCGGCCTTCGTGTCGAGTTCGCGGCGCAGCGCCGAGGTGATTTCCACCGGCTGCAGGCCCGACTTGAAGGTTTTGGCGAAAGCACCGTTGACGGCGCGCTCAAGGCCCTTTTCAAAACTATCCAGAATGCCCACAGGTCTCCCGATCCGATCCTTTCGGCTATGAGCATGTTACTTGTCTCAAGTGTTAACTCACCTGCCCGGCAACTGACGGCAGGAGTTGTCATCCTACGGGAGCGATCCTGTCTCGCCTTATCTCGGCCTGATCGCTCCCCTCCGGAAGTGGTGCCATCTCGGCTTCATCGTCTCCGTTTCCGGACCGGTTTCACGGCTCACGGCTCTCGAATGGCGAAGTGGTCCCGGAAATGCTAATCTTCAAAAGTTCGCGCGAGTGGCGGAATTGGCAGACGCGCTGGCTTCAGGTGCCAGTGTTCGAAAGGACGTGGGGGTTCAAGTCCCCCCTCGCGCACACAGGGTTGAAAGACCCCGGTCGGACAAGAAAGGCCCCCGAGCAATCGGGGGCCTTTCGTCGTTTCTGGAGTCCGTGGCGCTCAATCAGGTGGTGTGCGACGGCCGGTGCCGACGTCGCGGCCGGGGCGCCGGTGACGCGGGTGATCAGGTCGAGGCCGTTGCCGGCGCCCTGCTTCCAGGTGAGGAGTCGTGGCCGCGGATGGCCCGGGCTCGTCCCGCGCCGCCCGTGGCACTTGAGACTGGTGTTGCCCGTGGGACCACCAGGGTGGCGTGCGGCGGCGATAACGCGGCGCCCGCAACTTCGCCGAGCCGTGAGTACCGCCCCTCCGCCGGCGCGAAAAGGGGGCGATACTCACGGCTCGGCGAAGAAAAGGAAGGAGACGAGGAGGAAGAGGAAGAAGAAGGCGGCTGAGTCGGGGGTACGACGGGCTTACGCGGTGCCTGTTCGGATGAAGGGACCGGCTGCGCCCGTCAGACAGATCGAGCACCCAAAGAGTAGAAGATGATTCTCTCCACAGGCCTGTGGACAACTCTGTGTAGAAAATGTGAAAACAGCCGTCTGTGTGTTGTCCTGACTGGGATTCCACTTGTGGATAACTCCGCACCCACGCTGTGAAAAGTGGCATTTACAGGCCGGTGGAGTGAACACCGAAGGGCGAGGAGATGAATCCGAAAAATCGAATTAAGGTTCGGATTGCGGCGCGTCGCTCGCCGTCAACGGAGCTCCGTCAGGTAAGTGGCGAACCCGGCGCGGCGCATGGCGGCAATGATCGGTTCCGTGCCGCCGGGTTCGGCGATGGCGATCATGGCGCCGCCACCCCCGCCGCCGGTCAGTTTCGCCCCGAGGGCTCCGGCGCGGCGGGCGATGGCCACGAGCTGCTCGATCTCCGGGCTCGACACCTGCAGGGCGTTCAATAGACCCTGGTTGATGTTCATCAACTCGCCCAGTTCGGCGATGTCTCCATGCCGCAGCGCGTCCACCCCGGCCAGGACCAATGCGTCGATCTGGGCGAAGATCGAGTCGTAGCGTGCCGGGTTCTTCTGCCAGGCGGTGCGCACCAGGCTGACGGTCTGCGAGGTGAGGGCGTGCACCCCGGACAGCCCGATCGCGACCGGGATCGGATAGGGCGTGACGATATCGTGGATCTCGTGCCCGCCGGCGGCATCCGTCTTTCGGAACAGGACCGGGCGGCCGAAGGTGGCGACGGTGTTGTCGATGCCCGACGGGGTGCCGTGC
This sequence comes from Cryobacterium sp. TMT2-10, assembly GCF_004403075.1. NCBI lineage: Bacteria > Bacillati > Actinomycetota > Actinomycetes > Micrococcales > Microbacteriaceae > Cryobacterium > Cryobacterium sp. TMT2-10. Next base: position 15,208 of record NZ_SOGW01000022.1, read on the forward strand.
ACGATCCGCTCGCACTCGAAGGCCAGGTTCGACACCTCGGCGTCGCTGAGCCGCAGGTCGAAGCGGCTGGCCACCGCGCGGATGACGGCCACGGCGAAGGCGGCGGACGCTCCCAGGCCGCTCGCCCGCGGCAGGTCGGAGAAGACCTCGACGCGGAGGCCCGCGGCGGGCACGCCGAGGCGCCCGGTGATCAGGGCAGCGACCCGGTGCGAGATATCCTCCCGGATCGGTTCGCGTAAGGACCCGTCCACGCTCCAGTCAGCGATCACCGGCTCAGCCGACGACGTCGTCCGGGTGGCCTCGGCCCGCACGGACAGGCCGATCGGCGCCGCGATGGCATGGTGGCCGTAGACCACGGAATGTTCGCCCAGCAGGATGATCTTGCCGTACCCGACGTGGGCATCGGGTCCCGGGGCGCCGGGGGCGACCGGAGGCTGCGCCGCGACGAGGACGGATGCCGCGGGGCGCGGCGCCGTCACGGCGGCGGGAGTCTCGGCTTCGGAGGTGCCCTCGGTCGCGGCGGCATTCTCGGCCACGGCGGAAGCCGCGGCGCCGTCGAGGGCCTGCATGATCTGCCGGGCCTTCCAGACCTTGATCTCGCCGTCGGCGATGAGTTTCTCGACCACCTCGTCGAACCTGGCTCCCTGGGCGCCGGCCGCGGCCGCCACGGCCCGCGCGTGCAGCCGCATGTGGCCGTGCTGGATGCCTCTGGTGGACAGCGCCTTGAGCGCAGCCAGGTTCTGCGCCAGGCCGACGGCCGCCATCACCTCGGCCAGTTCCCGGGCGGAGGACACGCCGAGGATGGTGCGCGCGAGCCGCACCGCGGGGTTCGACTCGACCTGGCCGCCGACCGTTCCCACCTTCAGGGGCATGGTCAGCTCGCCGACCAGCTCGCCGTGCTCGTTGACGCTCCAGTCGGTCAGCGGCGCGTAGCGCATGCCCCGCGCGGCATACGCGTGCGCGGCAGCCTCGATCGCCCGCCAGTCGTTGCCCGTGGCGAGGGCGACGGCGTCGACCCCGTTCATGATGCCCTTGTTGTGCGTGGTCGCCCGGTACGGGTCCATCGCGGCGAATTCATTCGCCAGAACGATGCCGTCGCGCACCTGCTCGCCGATGAATTCCCCGGTCGCCAGCAGCGCGTGCGGAATCACGGCCCGCGCACGCACCAGGGCGCGATCCGTGAGGTTGGAGAGAATGCGCAGGAAGACGCGCCCGCCGGTGATCTCCTCGATCAACGGCGCGAGCGCCTCGCACATCGAGTTGACGAGGTTCGCGCCCATCGCATCCCGGGTGTCCACGCTGAGATGCACGACCAGCAGCTCGCCGTTCTGCGCGGTCTCCCCGCGCAGGAACACCTCGACGCCGCGCGCGCCGCCGCCGCGGGCCGCCATGTTCGGATGCCCGCTGTCGGCCAGGGCGATGATCTCCCGGCTGCGGGCGAGTACGGCCAGGCGGGCGCCCTCGGGATCGTCGACGTCGACGACCTGGATCTGACCGATCAGCAGCGACTCGTCCGCGACGCTGGTGAACCCGCCGGCCTGGCGCACCAGCAGGGCCGTGGAACTCACCGCGGCGACGATGGACGGTTCCTCGACCACCATCGGCACCAGGTAGTCGCGCTCGTTGACGCGGAAGTTCAAGCCGAGTCCCATCGGCAGGGAGAACACTCCGATCACGTTCTCGATCAGACGGTCGGCGGTCTCCACGTCGAGGGAGGAGTCGCCGTCTCGGAGCGCGGCGTGATCGGCGTCGCTGAGGACACCGCGGTCGTGGAGCACCTGCAGGCGTTCGGGGACGGATAAACGATAGAACTTAGGGATGCGCGAGTCGCTCATTCGAGGGAACCTTCCTGCAGACCGGGGGCGGAGAAACCGAGAGGGACGACCGTGGCACCGGCGGCTTCGAGTGCCGCGGAGAGACGTTCGGTGGGTTCGCCGCTGAGGCTGAATGCCAGGCCGACGTCACCGCCGCCGGCTCCCGAGGTCTTGAAGACGCCGCCCTCCCGGTGCGCGAAGGCCTGCAGCTCGAGGTGGCGCTCCGTCACGATGCCCGCCCCGGCGTGGGCGTCGAGCAGGGCGAGTGCCGCGAAATAGTCGGCGGCCAGGCCGAGGAAACCGGCGGGATCGGCCAGGGCCGTCTCCGCTCGTGCGGCCAGGCCCGCCAGACGGGACAGGTCTGCTGCGTACCCCGCGGCATCCGTGGCGGCGTACTCGGCGACGCGGCCGACCAGCCGGGTGGTCAGGGACCCCTCGCCGGTGACGACGGCCATCAGGCTCAGTCCCGCCGGCCAGCGCAGCCGCACGGGGTCGGCGCCCGGGGTGTAGCCGATCAGTCCGCCGTAGACGCTCGCGGCGACGTCGCCGCCGCTGCCGGTGCCGTTCTGCGCGCTCCGGTGCGCCGCGTGGGCGAGCCGGAAGAGCTCCTCGCTTCCGAGGTCGAGCCCGGCGGACCGGGCCAGGGCGGCGGTCAGCGCGACGGCCACGGCGGCGCTCGACCCCAGGCCGAGCTTGTGGCCGCCCCGGGAGAACGCGGTGCTGTCGATCGAGATCCGCAGCGGGCGGACCGGCCGGGGCGCCCGGGCCAGGACGGTTTCGCGCACGGCGTCGAACAGGGTGAGCCGGGCGCGCAGCCGCGGATCGAGGCCCGCGGGCAGGGCGCCATCCGTGTTCAGGGTTAGGTTCTCGATGCCGATGCCGATGCCGAGGCCGGCGGCGGTCAGCTGCCAGGCGCCGGATGCCGGGTCGTTGAGGTCGTCGATGTCGTCGATCGACACCAGGACGCGTCGGTCGACGGCCGTCAACAGGGCCGGCGCACCCTCGAGCACGGCGTACTCGCCGAGCAGGAAAAGCTTGCCGGGCGCGGATGTTCGGATCGTCACGAGCTCACTCCAGCCGGTACGCGCCCGGGCCGAGCGTGCTCATCCGTACCTCGTGCACCCCGGGGACGGCCGCCAGCGCCTGCCGCACCTCTTCGGCGTCACCGGGCAGGCAGAGCACCTTGACCTGCGGCCCGGCGTCGATGGTGAAGTAGGCGGGCACGCCGCCGGAGCGCAGTTCGCGCACGGCATGCATGGCCGCCACCGTAGCGGCGTTCCAGTAGATCAGCGCGGGGCGGGTCGACAGCATCAGCGCGTGCAGCTTGAGGCAGTTGTACTCGGTGAGTTCCCCGAGCCGGGTGAAGTCGCGCGCGGCGATCGCGGCCCGCATCTCGGCGAGGTCGCCGTCGGCCGAGTCGAGCCAGGCCGGATAGAAGGGCGAGGTGGCCGCGCTCTCGACCATGCCGATCGTGGAGTTGATCGACTTCTCGCCGCGCTCGGTGATGGCCACGGCCACCGCGAGCGGCCAGGCGGACCGGCCCTGCAGCTCCTCGGCGTACGAGTCCGACCCGTCGGACGCGGTGCCGGCGTGCATCTCGGCGAAACCGCCGAAGATCGACCTGGCCGCCGAACCGGAGCCGTGGCGCGCGAGGATGGACAGCTCCCGGGCGGGCAGGGCGAGGCCGGCGGCGCCCGTGGCGGCCACGACGAGGGCGGCGAACCCGGATGCCGACGAGGCCAGGCCTGCTCCCGTCGGGAAGTTGTTCGTTGAGGAGACGACGGCGTGCTGTCCGCCGGCGGGGTGACCGGCGCTGGCGGCATACCCGCGCACCAGATCGAGCACGCGACGGACGCGGGTGGCGTCGCTGCGGCATCCGTCGAGCCAGAGCTCGTCGTCGGTGAGATCGCTGCGGAAGGTCACCCGGGTGTCGGTATAGAGGGCGTCGAGGGTGACCGAGATCGAGCCGACGGCGGGGGTGTTCAAGGTGGCGTCGCGCTTGCCCCAGTACTTGACCAGCGCGATATTGCTGTGCGCACGGGCCGCGGCGGTGGCGCCACCATTGATGAGTTGATCCACAGTGGTGCTCCGATCGAATTCCCTCGATTTTAGCGTGCCTGACCGGGGCCGCAGATCGATGTTCAGCCGCTATTCGCACAGCACATCTCAAACCGCTCCCTTCATAATGTAAGGGTGCGTTTTATGCCCGGTGTGGGTGAACGAGCACGCGAGCCGCGAAGTGGAACCTCTTGACGCCTGGAATTAGTGGATTCTCTCTGTTTGTCCCGCCGTACCGTGTGCAGTTGGAGGACTGGTGCGAGTGGAACGATCAACCCTGGAACAAGGTGCAGAACGTCGTCGGCCGCAGTTTCCGCATGCGCGGCCCCGGTCAAAGCGTGTACACGCTCGCCGCCAACGCCGTGTGGCGACTGATCCGGGACTACGACATCGACCCGACCCAGGTCGGTTTCCTGGCGCTGGGCACCGAATCCAGCAGTGACAACTCGGCCGGGGCCGTCATTGTCAAGGGCATGGTCAACGATGCCCTCAGCGCCCACGGCCTGCCGCAGCTGGCCCGGGACTGCGAGGTGCCCGAGTTCAAGCAGGCGTGCCTGGCCGGCGTCTACGGCGTCAAGGCCGCGCTGCGCTACCTGGCGACGGATGGCGCGGACCGCCAGGCGATCGTCGTCTCCGCCGACATCGCAGAGTACGCCCGCGGCGGCAGCGGCGAGCCCACCCAGGGCGCCGGCGCGGTTGCCATGCTCCTGGAGTCCGCTCCCCGCCTGCTGGAAGTGAATCTGGCCGGGTCCGGCAGCGACTCCGACTACCGCGTGGCGGACTTCCGCAAGCCGTTCGCACGTTTTCGGGGCCAGCCGCCCCGCGACGACGGGCAGATGCAGGACCTTCCCGTGTTTAACGGCCGCTACTCGACCAGCTGCTACATCGATGCCACCCATCACGCCATGGCGGCCGTGCTGCGCAAGCGCCCGGGGCGTGCCCTCGACTACTTCGACGTGGTCGAACGCGTGTTCATGCACCGCCCGTACCACCAGATGCCCGCGACCGGCTGGGTGATGGCCTACCTGTTCGCGCTGGCGGCCGACGAGGAATCGGGCCGGGACCAGCTGCGCGCCCACTGCGCCGACGCCGGCATCGACGCGGAGCTCCTGCTCGCCGAACTGTGTGCCCCCTCCCCGTTCCACGGCAACGGGGCGGAGATCGGCGAAATCACCGGCGACGTCTTCCCGCTGTCGCGCCGCCTGCGCCAGCACCTGCGCAGCACCGAACTCTGGGGCACCCTGGTGCGCGACAAGCTCGGCCTCGGCTCCGAAGCCATGCGCGACCTGGGCAACCTGTACACGGCGGCTCTGCCGGCGTGGCTCGCATCCGGCCTGCAGCAGGCCCTGGCCGACGGCCTCGAGCTCTCCGGCCAGGAGTGGCTGGCCCTGGGCTACGGCAGCGGTGACGCCGCGGAGGCGCTGCCGATGCGGGTCGTGCCGGGCTGGCAGGATGCGGCGGCCCGGATCAACTTCGAGAGCGCGCTGGACGACCCGATCGACCTCACCGAGGCGCAGTACATCGCCCTGCACGAGGGACGCCTGGGTGAGTTCGTCGCCGCTGAACCCAGCGACGTGTTCGTCGTCGACCACCTCGGCACGTCCAACGGGCCCGACTTCTACGACCAGGGCATCGAGTACTACCGCTACGTCCCACCCACTGCCTGAGAGCTCCCCGCTGCCCGAGAGTCCCCGAGCGCCCGAACCAATTCGACGGAGAACTTGCTCTAAAAAACGGTATTTCGGCCAAAACGAAGTGATTTGGGCAGAATCTCCGTCGAATTGGTGAACTCTGCACGCCGGACGAGCACGCCGGGCGAGCACGCCGGGCAGGCGGCGGCCGGATGCGGCGGGGGCAGTGTCAGAGGCTCTGGTGACACTGGGCGCATGACACCCTCGGTCCCCACCATCGACGACATCCTCGGTCACGTCATCCACGCGGAGCGTGAGCGCGCCACGGGAGTCAAACGACGACGGATCGACCTGGTCGAGTCACTCCTGCGCGAATGTCTGGAGACCGACGGCGAGAGGATCCTGGTCGAGCCGGATCGGGTGTTGCTCGCCGCGGAGCGGCAGTTCGAGCCGGACGGGGCCTTCACCAGGACGATGCACGCGGAGGACCTGCTCTTCGTGCTTCCCCTGTTTCTCACCTCGCCGTGGTTGCGTCCGAATCACCTGGAACAGCGCGTGCAGCTCGACCTGGCCGAGATTCTGGCCACGGCGGTGATGCGCAGCGGGCTGGTACCCAGGGAGGGGCGGCAATGCATCCTCATGGACATCCGCGGTGCGATCGACCGCGGCCGATGGGAACTCAACCGAGCTAAACGGGAGAGGCAACGGATGCGTCGGGCGGCTCAGGAAACCGCGATGGCCGAGCGGCGGGCCGCCCTAGTGGAATCGCTGAGGCCGCGCCAAAGATAGTCCTGCGGACCGTGCACGTTGCGAGTAGGTTCAGGTCATGAAACCACGAACCCGACTCCTATCCAGCGTGATCACCGTCGTCCTCGCCGCTTCGGGCGTGGGTGCTGCCGGCGACCTCCCGGCCACTGCCGCGCCCACGGCCCCGGTCAGCAAATACGTCGCCCTCGGCGACTCCTACGCGGCCGGGCAAGGCGGCGGCGGCTACCTGGACGGCTGCCTGCAGAGCCCGAACGGCTACCCGGCGCTGCTGGACGCGGTCAAGGGCATCAACCTGCTGCGCAACGTGAGCTGCAGCTCGGCGAAGACCACCGACGTCACTGCCACGCAGCTCTCCGCCCTGAACCGGGGAACCACCCTGGTGACACTGACCGTGGGCGGCAATGACCTGAACGTCGCCGGGATCGCGGCCGTCTGCGTCTCGGCGGACGCAATGACCTGCTCGAATGCCATCACCACTGCCGGCAGCCTCCTGGGTGCGCTCGCCGCTTCGCTGGCAGACACCTACGCCCAGATCGACGCGGCGGCACCCAAGGCCCACACGATCGTCACCGGCTACCCGTACCTGTTCGAACCATCCACGACAGACCCGCTGATCAACCAACTCAACGGTGCAACATTGCTGCTGAACCAAAACATTCAGGGCGCTGTCGCCCAGGCCCAGGCCGCGGGCGCGGACATCGAGTACGTCGATGTCGCCCAGGCCTTCTCCGGCCACGGGATCGGGAGCACGGACCCCTGGATCCAAATGGCCGGCCCGGATGCCTTCCACCCCACCCCCGCCGGCTATCTGGCCTACTCTGACGCCATCCGGGCGGCCCTGTAGCGTGACTGCCGCGCCTGACCCGTCGGGCCCCACTAACGAATTCGACGGAGATTTTGACGAAAACTGACCCGTATCGCTTGAAACTGGCCGTTTAGAGCAAAATCTCCGTCGAATTGGTTGGGACCCGGGGCGGAGGGACCGGGGGCGGAGGGACCGGGGGTGGAGGGACCTGGGGCGGCAGGGCGGGGACGAAGAACCGGGGACGAAGAACGGCCCCGGACAACGTGCGTCGGGGGCCGTTCCTCGTCGCGGCGAACCGCGGTGACCGGGAGCTAGTCGATCGCGTCGAAGAAATCGGCCTCGTGGGCGATCGTCGGGATCGAGGACGTGATGACGGTGCCGTCGGAACGGCGGCCACCCTCGATCGCCGCCGCTGCCGGCTGGCCCGGGTCGCGTGAGCCCTGGTGCGCGAGCGGAACCGTGACCGGCTGGCCCTCCCGAACGTGCACGGGAACGCCGCGTACGGCCAGCTTGGCCTCGTCGCCGTCTTCGACGGTGATCTCGACCTCGGTCTGGCGCACGTCGATGCGCACCCGGGTGCCCTTGAGCGTGATCCGGAAGCTGAGCCCCTCCCAGTCCACGGGCAGCCGCGGGTCGAGGGTGATGCGGCCGTTGTGGTCGCGCATCCCGCCGAAGCCGTAGACCAGCGCGCTCCACACTCCGCCGGCGGAGGCCACGTGCACGCCGTCCGCGGCGTTGTGGTGCAGGTCCGCCAGGTCCACGAACAGCCCGGAGGTGAAGTACTTCAGGGCGAGCTCGTGGTAGCCGACCTCGGCTGCGATGATCGACTGCACGACGTCGGAGAGGGTCGAGTCGCCGGTGGTGATCGGGTCGTAGTAGTCGAAGTCGGCGCGTTTCTGCTCGGCCGTGAACTGGTCACCCTGCAGCAGCAGGGCGAGCACGACATCCGCCTGCTTGAGCACCTGGAAGCGGTAGATCACCAGCGGGTGATAGTGCAGCAGCAGCGGCCGGTGAGCCGCCGGGGTCTTCGAGAGGTCCCAGCGTTCCTTCTCCAGGAACTGGGCGTCCTGCGGGTGGATGCCGAGGGTCTCGTCGAACGGGATGTGCATCGCCTCGGCGGCGAACGCCCATTCCGCGACCTCGGCCAGGTCCAGGCCGAGCCTGGCGACCATGGAGTTGTACGACTCCACATCGATGTAGCGCAGCCGCCGCACCGCCGTCACCGCGGTGCGCAGGTTCGAGCGCGCCATGATATTCGTGTACAGGTTGTCGTTGACGACGGTCGTGTACTCGTCGGGCCCGGTGACGCCGTGGATGTGGAAGACATCCTTGCCGTTGCCGCGCCAGAAGCCGAGGTCGGCCCACATGCGCGCGGTCTCCACCAGGATGTCGATGGCTTCGCGGGCGAGGAAGTCCTCGTCGCCGGTGGCCGCCACGTACTGGCTGAGCGCATAGGAGATGTCGGCGTCGATGTGGTACTGCGCGGTGCCGGCCGCGTAGTACGCGGAGGACTCGAGGCCGTTGATCGTGCGCCACGGGAACAAGGCGCCGAGCTGGTTCAGCTCCGTGGCGCGGGCCCGGGCGTGGTCAAGCATCGAGTGGCGGAACCGGAGCGCGCTGCGGGCGGCGTTCGGCGACGTGTACGTCAGGAACGGCACGACATAGACCTCGGTGTCCCAGAAGTAGTGCCCGCCGTAGCCGGAGCCGGAGACGCCCTTGGCGGACACGCCCTGGCCGTCTGCGCGCATCGATGCCTGGGCCAGCTGGAACAGGTTCCAGCGGGTGGCCTGCTGCAGCGCGGGCTGACCGTGCACGACGACATCCGTGCGCGCCCAGAAATCGGCGAGCCACTCGCGCTGCTGGGTGAGGAACACGGCGGTGCCCTCTTCGCGGGCCCGGTCGAGGGTGCGGTCGCACCGGTCGGCGAGCTCGTGCGTGGGCACGCCGGTGGAGGTGTGGTAGCTGAGCGTCTTGGTGATGCGGATGGTCTTGCCCTGCTTGGCCTTGACCCGGTAGACGTGCTTGGCGAGGTCGTCGTCGATGTGGGAGTCCACGTCGTACTCGTTCACGGTCTCGATCACGTGGTCGGCGGCGCAGGCGATCGTCATGCCCGAGTTCGTGCAGCGGAAGCCGAGGACGTAGCGGCCGTCGGATGCGCGCTTGAACCGGGGCATGAGCACCCGGTCGGTGAAGGACTCCGCCTTGCGCGGGTCGAACTTCTTGTCGGAGATCAGCTTCGACGCGTCGTACTCGCTGGCACCGTCCTGACGGTTCAGGATCTGGCTGGAGATGACGACGGATGCGTCGGCGTCGAGCATCGTGACCTCGTATTCGAGGATCGCGAGGTGGCGCTCCGTGAACGAGACCAGGCGCCGGGACCGGATCGACACGCGCTTGCCGGAGGGCGTGCGCCACTCCAGCTCGCGGGAGAGCACGCCGTCGGCGAAGTCCAGGCGGCGCTCGTAGCTGAGCAGGTCGGCGTTGGTGAGCACGAGCGGCTCGTCGTCGACGTAGATGCGGATGATCTTGGCATCCGGTGCGTTCACGATGGTCTGGCCGACGCGGGCGAAGCCGAACGCCTCCTCCGCGTGGCGGATGGGCCAGGTTTCGTGGAACCCGTTGATGAAGGTGCCGTGGGCGTGGGCGTCGCGGCCCTCATCCACGTTGCCGCGCAGGCCGAGGTAGCCGTTGCCGACGGCGAAGAGGGTCTCGGTGCGGCCCATGTCGGACCCGGAGAAATTCTTCTCCACCAGGGCCCATTCGTCGACGGGGAACCGGTTGCGGTCCAGGGGATCGGGGTTCAGGTTCATTCGCCGGCCTCCGTGGGGTGGGACGTGTTCGAGTGCACGGGGGAAGCGTCGGGCAGGAGGTCGTGGAGGTCGGGTACGACGACGTCGGCGCCGGCCTCCAGGAGGGTCTGCGCCCCGACGCCGCGGTCGACGCCGAGCACCAGGCCGAAGTTGCCAGCCCGGCCGGCCTGGATGCCGGAGTGCGCATCCTCGACCACGACGCACTCGGCGGCGGTGAGCCCGAGCAGCTTGGCGCCCAGTTCGTAGGTGTCCGGGGCCGGCTTGCCGGCGAGGCCGCGTTCGGCGGACAGCAGACCGTCGACGAGGATCTCGAAGCGGCCCCGGATGCCGGCGGCGGCGAGGGTCTTCTCCCCGTTCCGGGAGCTGGTGACGACGGCCACGGCGAGGCCGGCGGACACGACGTAGTCGAGGAACTCGATCGATCCGGGGTACGGGGTGACTCCGTCTTCGGCGAGCGTCTCGCTGAACGCCTCGTTCTTGCGGTTGCCGAGGCCGCAGACGGTGTTCAGTTCGGGGGCATCCGTCGGATCCCCGTCGGGCAGGGTGATCCCGCGGGAGGAAAGCAGGGAGCGCACGCCGTCATAGCGGGGCTTGCCGTCGATGTAGCGGAAGTAGTCGGCGTCGCTGTAGGCGGGGCTCACGCCCTGCTCCTCGAGGAACGGGGTGAACAGTCGCGACCACGCGGCCATGTGAACGTCGGCGGTGGGCGTGAGCACTCCGTCGAGGTCGAACAGAACGCCGCGCAGGGTCAGGAGGCGGTCGCGCGTTTCGGCGCACGACAGAGAATATTGCGTGGATGTCATGGGGAGCCTTGCTGGGTAGGTGCCAAAGTGGGGGGGGGGGGTGATCGAATCGGTCAGTAGGTCACGATCTCGATCGGGGTGGATCGTCATCATGGGCGCCAATGGCGGGGGAACGCAATTGACGACGATGCGGCCGGCTGGCGGGCAGCATGCGCCTGAATACATCATCGATCCTAAGCCCCCGGCCTGAGTGCCCGGCTTATCCGGCGAAGATGGCGTCGATCGGCCCGCTACGATTACTCAAATGATCCGCTCCGACCGGCGCGCGAACCGGCGCTTCACCCGCTCGTTCGGTCTCGTCGTCGTGGTGCTGGTGGTGCTGGTGGCGGGCCTCGCGGCAGCCGGTGCGGCGGTGAACTTCGCCCAGGCGCCCCGGCTCGCCTCCGTCGAGATCGACCTCGACCGGTCCATCGTGCACGCCGGATCCCGGCTGAGCCTCACGGCGAACCAGCCGCTCGCCGAGATCGAGGCCGGCCAGGTGTCCGTGACCCCGAAGACGGCGGTCTCGACCTCGGTGTCGGGCGCCGAACTCACGGTGCGGTTCACCGGCATCCTTCGCTACAACACCGAGTACACCGTCACGGTCACGGATGTCGCGGGGTCGGCCCGGAACGCCGCTGCCACGCTGGACTACCGGTTCACGACCCCCGATCCCGGCCTCTACGCCCTGCAGCGCGACGACCGGGTGGGGGAGGACGGGGCGAAGCTGCCGGACACCGTTCGGCGCACCACCCTGCGCGGCCGCGGCGACGGTGAGGTCGTGTTCAGCGCCCCGCGCATCCAGCAGTATGTCGCGCTGGACTCCCATCTCGCCGCCGTCACCCTGGACGACGCGGCCGCGGCCGCGATCGAGGTGGTCTCGTTCGCGGGCGGCGAGACGATCGGGGAGACGGTGCGGCTGCCCCTGCCCTCGGCTGGCACGGTCGAGAACCTGCAGGCGTCGCCCTCCAGGCACCTCATCGCCTACACCTTCACCAGCGGCCCGGCCGCAGAAGGGCGCCGTCATCAGAAGACGCCCTTCATCTACGACCTGACCGCGGAGTCCGGACTCCCGGAGGAGGTCGCCGGCGCCGACGGGCCGGCGGTGGAGGCGATGGACCTGGCGTTCGTGCCGGACACCGCCTCGCTGGTCGTGCACGACTCCGGCCACAGCCTGTTCCTGGTCGACGTGCTCGGTGACGGCGCGCTGGAGCCCCTGGGCGTGCACGCCGAGATGCGCGGCTTCGTTCCCGGCTCCCGGGCGCTGATCCTGGCCGATCCCGAGCGGGGCTCGACCCTCGACCTCGCCGACGGCGAGGTGACGCCCTTCGAGCTGGCGCCCAGCCCGCTCGACGAGGCCGCGTACCCCGGCAAACTCATCCTGCTGAACGAGCAGGGGCGGTACGCGCGGCTGTACCTGCAGGAGAGCACGGGAATCAACGACCTCATCTCCCTGATCGCCGTCACCGACGATGACGGTTCGAACGTGGTCTTCACGCCCGCGTCGGAGTCCTCCCGTGTGCGCGACGTCTGCGCCTCCCCGAACGGCCAGTACCTCGCGGTCGAAACGATTGCGGGCAGCGGACGGGCCGACGCCTACCGGCAGGTGCCCGCGTTCTCCGGCATGAGCACCACATTCGTCGACCTGGCCACCGGCACCAGCACGCGCAGCGTGTCCGGCTTCATGCCGGACTGGTGCACCGGATGAGGCCCGGTCGCTTCTGACCCGTGGACTCCGGCAGAGGCTCGCGCGGAGGGGTTTACTGGAGGGGACGAAAGGACGGAGGTCGGCGGTGTGCGGTCGATTCGCGATGGATGGCACGGTGTACCAGCTGCTGGACTTCCTGGTTGCGGAGCAGCAGCTCGACCCGAAGCAGCCCGGCGCGCAGCCGGCCACGCTCGCAGAGCGACAGCCGCACTACAACATCGCGCCGACGAACGAGGTGCCGGTGATGCGTGAACGTCACGGTGATCGAGAGGTCGCGGACGTGCGCTGGGGCATGGTCGCGCCCGGATCGCCGACCTTCGGCGGCGGGAAGCCGGTCTTCAACGCGCGGATCGAGTCTGTCGACCGGCTCGGCCTGTTCAAGAATCCGTTCCTGAAGTCACGCTGCATCGTCTTCGCCACCGGCTACTACGAGTGGGAGCAACAGGAATCGGGCAAGCAGCCGTACTTCATCCGGGAGCCGCAGCATCCGCTGGCGATGGCGGGAATCGTGTGCGCCTGGCCGGATTTGTCCCTGGCCGAGAAGGATCCGCGCCGGTGGCGGCTGTCGATGTCGATCATCACCCGCGACGCGCGCGTCGCGCCGGGCCTCGAGCCTCGCCCGGATGCCGGCGGCCCTGTGGGCAGGCTCCTACGACGCGTGGCTGGGCGACGGCCTCGGCGCGAAGGAGCTGCTGGGGATGCTCGAGAGCGACTCGGCCGCCATCGCGGGCCAATTGGACTGCTACCCGGTGTCCACATCGGTGAACCGGGTCGAGCTCCAGGCGGGCGTGCCGAACGGCGGCCCTGACCTGATCCGCCCCCTCTGACGCCCGCGCCGAGCCGGACCGCCCCGCGTCGGCCCGCCTCGCGTCAGACCGCCGGGACCTCGACCGCCGCGGCGGCGGCCAGGCGCAGCCAGGTGTCGACCACGGTGTCCGGGTTCAGGGACACGGAGTCGATGCCCTCCTCGACCAGCCACTCGGCGAAGTCGGGGTGGTCGCTCGGACCCTGGCCGCAGATTCCTACGTACTTGCCGCGGGCCTTGCAGGCCGCGATCGCCATGCTCAGCAGCTTCTTGACGGCGGGGTCACGCTCGTCGAAACCGCCGGCCACGATCGCGGAGTCCCGGTCCAGGCCGAGGGTCAGCTGCGTCATGTCGTTGGAGCCGATGGAGAACCCGTCGAAGTGGTCGAGGAACTCGTCGGCCAGCAGCGCATTGGCCGGCAGCTCGCACATCATGATGATCTCGAGGCCGTTCTCACCCCGGCGGAACCCGTTCTCGGCCAGCAGGTCGATCACTCCGCGCGCCTCGTCCAGGGTGCGCACGAAGGGGATCATCAGCTTGACGTTGGTGAGTCCCATCTCGTTGCGCACGAACGAGAGCGCCTCGCACTCGAGGTCGAAGCAGTCCCGGAAGGACGGCTCCAGGTAGCGTGACGCCCCGCGGAAGCCCAGCATCGGGTTCTCCTCGTGCGGTTCGTAGGCCGGGCCGCCGATCAGGTTGGCGTACTCGTTCGACTTGAAGTCGCTCATCCGCACGATCACGGTTTCCGGCGCGAACGCGGCCGCGATGGTGGCGACACCCTCGGCCAGCCGCTTGATGTAGAACTCCCGCGGGCTGCCGTAGGCGGCGATGCGGGTGTTGATCTCTGCGGCGACGTCGGCCGGCTGGTCCGCGAGGTTCAGCAGCGCCTTTGGGTGGATCCCGATCTGGCGGTTGATGATGAACTCGAGCCGGGCCAGGCCGACGCCGTGGTTGGGCAGCTGGGCGAACGTGAACGCCTGCTCGGGCGTGCCGACGTTCATCATCACCTTGACCGGCGCCGGCGGCAGCAGGGTGAGCGCGGTCTCCTCGATGCCGAAGTCGAGGATGCCCTCGTAGATCAGGCCGCTCTCGCCCTCGGCGCAGGACACCGTCACCTCGAGGCCGTCGGACAGGACGTCGGTGGCCGTACCGGTGCCGACGACCGCGGGGATGCCGAGTTCGCGGGCGATGATCGCCGCGTGGCAGGTGCGGCCACCGCGGTTGGTCACGATGGCGCTGGCGCGCTTCATGATCGGTTCCCAGTCCGGGTCGGTCATGTCCGCGACGAGCACATCCCCGGTCGTGAAACTCGCCATCTGGTCGATGGACGAGAGGATGCGCACCGGCCCGGCGCCGATCCGCTGGCCGATGGCGCGGCCCTCGACGAGCACCTTGCCGGTCTCATGCATCTTGAACCGGCTCATCGAGACCGCGGACGCCCGCGACTGCACCGTCTCCGGGCGCGCCTGGAGGATGTAGATGCCGCCGTCGAGGCCGTCTTTGCCCCACTCGATGTCCATCGGTCGCCCGTAGTGCGCCTCGATCGCCAGCGCGTGGCGGGCGAGCTCCTCCACGTCGGCGTCGGTGATGCTGAACAGGTTGCGCTGGCGGGCCTCCACCGGCACGAAGTCGATGGTGCGGCCGATTTCACGGTTCTGCGTGAACGTCATCTGCAGCGCCTTCTCGCCGAGGGTGCGCTTGAGGATGGAGGGCCGTCCGGCCAGCAGGGCCGGCTTGTAGACGTAGAACTCGTCCGGGTTCACGGCGCCCTGCACGACGGCCTCGCCGAGTCCGTAGGAGGAGGTGATGAAGACCGCGTCCCGGAACCCGGATTCGGTGTCCATGGTGAACATGACACCGGAGGATCCGATGTCCGCGCGCACCATGCGCTGGATCCCGGCGGAGAGGGCCACCTCGGCGTGCTCGAAGTTGTGGTGCACCCGGTAGGCGATGGCACGGTCGTTGTAGAGCGAGGCGAAGACATCCTTGATCGCCGGCAGGATGTTCTCGATCCCGCGCACATTCAGGAACGTCTCCTGCTGGCCGGCGAAGGACGCATCGGGGAGGTCCTCGGCCGTGGCGCTGGAGCGAACCGCCCAGGACAGCTCCTCCGAGCCCTCGTGCTTGCCGACCAGGGTCGCGTAGGCGGCCCGGATCTGAGCCTCGAACTCGGGCAGGAAGGGGGTGTCGCGCATCAGGGTGCGAATCTCCTGGCCGGCGGCGGCCAGCTCGGTGACGTCGTCGATGTCGAGGCCCCGCAGGCGCTCGATGATCCTCCGGTCGAGGCCGGAATCGGCCAGGAACCGGCGGTACGAGTCGGCCGTGGTGGCGAAGCCGTCTGGCACCTTGACCCCGGCGGACGTCAGGTTCTGCACCATCTCACCCAGGGAGGCGTTCTTGCCTCCCACGCGATCCAGGTCGGTGAGTCCGATTTCTGAAAACCAGAGGATGTCCGTCGTCATGTTTCTGCTCCCTTGCAGGTGTGCGGCCAGGGGTGCGGCCGCGAGGTGAGGTGGCTCGTCGTCGTGGGCGAGTCCCTGCTTCCATAGTGTCAGGTGCCTCAGCGCTTGAGTTTCATCTGCTGCAGGATTGTGGCGGACATCTCCTCCACCGACATGCTCGCCGAGTTGAGGAACGGAATGCCGTGGGAGGCATACAGTCGCTCCGCGCTGCGCAGTTCGAACCCGCACTGGCGCAGGGACGCGTAGGGTGACCCCTCCCGCCGCTGTGTGCGCACCTGGCTGAGCCGCAACGGGTTGGTGGTGAGGCCGAAGCACTTGTCCACGAAGGGGCGCAGGGGCTTGGGCAGACCCTCGCGCTCGAAGTCCTCGTCGACCAGAGGGAAGTTCGCGGCGAAGATCCCGTGCTGCAGGGCCAGGTACATCGTGGTGGGCGTCTTGCCGCACCGCGAGGGCGCCACCAGGATGATCTGGGCCTTCTCCAGGGCGCGGAGGCTCTGGCCGTCGTCATGTTCCATGGCATATTCCACCGCGGTCATACGTGACTGGTAGCGGGCGGCGTTGCCGAGTCCGTGCGCCCGCCCCGGCTCGTTGCTGGCCCGGGTGGCCAGGGCCTGCTCCAGCTGGCCCAGATAGGTGCCGAGCAGATCCACCAGGGTGCCGGTGCACTCGGCCAGGGTATGACGGATGGAGCTGGTCACGACCGTGGAGAACACGATCGGCTTGTGGCCGCCGTGCGCGGCCACGCCGTCGATGGTGGCGACCACGGACTGTGCCTGGGCCACGTCCATGATGAAGGGGATGGTGGTGCGGTCGAAGTCGATCTCCGGGAACTGGGTCAGCAGGGTGTTCCCCAGCGTTTCCGCTGTGATGCCCGTGCTGTCCGAGAGGAAGAAAACCGGGACTGGATCGACGTTGGTCATAGTCGCATTCTCCACCCGCCGGCCCCGTTCGCCGGATTCGGCACCCCGGCCCTAGACGGCCGGGCCGCGCAGGCCCATGCTGGGCGCATGACGACAACAGAGGACGAACCGAACGACCTCGAGGTGCAGGCCGAGGTCAGCGACGAACTGAACTGGATGCCGGGTCTCGACCCGGCCCATATCGGCGTCTCCGTCAACGACGGGGTCGTGACCCTGGCCGGAGAGGTCAGCAACCACGCGGAGCGGATCGCCGCGACCGAGGCGGCGCTGCGCGTGCGCGGCGTGACCGCCGTCGCCGACGACCTCACGGTGCGCTCCTCGGCGGTCGCCGAGCACACCGACACCGAGATCGCCCGTGCCGTGCAGAACGCGCTCTCCTGGGCGGCCGGCATCCCCCGGGACGCGGTGAAGGCCGAGGCGCGGGACCACATCGTGACGCTGTCCGGCACGGTCGACTGGAACTACCAACGAGAAGCCGCCCGCGCAGCCGTGGAGCGCATCTCGGGGGTGCACCTCGTCGACAGCCGGATCGGCCTGACGAGGCGCCCGTCGGCTACCGACACGGAGGAACTGATCCACAAGGCCATCCTGCGCAGCGCCCAGCTCGACGCCGACAACATCGCGGTCGGCATCCAGGGCAGCGAGGTGACGCTCACCGGCTCGGTGCGGTCCTGGGCGGAGAAGAAACAGGCCGGCAAGGCCGCCTGGCGGTCGCCGCACGTGTCGGAGGTGCACAACCACCTCACGGTGCGCGCTTTCTGAGCATCCGTCGGCGAAGTCACAGGACGGAGAGTTGCTGTTCTCGCGTCGGTCGCAGCAGACTGAAGTGCCGGGCCCGGACCGATTCGTGCGCCGGTAGCTAAGGAACCCATCACATGACTGAACCGAGCGATTCACGCGTCGGCCTCTACATCGACTTTGACAACATCGTCATCTCTCGATACCAGCAACTGCACGGCCGCAATGCCTTCCAGCGCGATGGCATCCGCAATTTCGACAGATCGAGCGCTGCCTCCGACCCCCTGGTCACCACGCGGCTGAACGCCGCGACGGTCGACTTCAACGCGATCATCGACTTCGCCGCGTCATTCGGAACCCTGGTCG
The DNA here is from genome assembly GCF_004403075.1 of Cryobacterium sp. TMT2-10. Taxonomy (NCBI): domain Bacteria; kingdom Bacillati; phylum Actinomycetota; class Actinomycetes; order Micrococcales; family Microbacteriaceae; genus Cryobacterium; species Cryobacterium sp. TMT2-10. The sequence continues at coordinate 32,875 of NZ_SOGW01000022.1, forward strand.
TCAACCGGGCGTACGCCGACTGGTCGGTGCCCGTCAACGCGAGCTACCAACGCCAGCTCATGTCCCGAGCCGTCGACCTCACCCAGCTGTTCACGACGACCACGCGGGGAACGAAGAACGGTGCGGACATCCGTCTCGCCGTCGACGTGGTCGAAGACCTGTTCCGGCTGCCCGACCTCACCCACATCATCATCGTCGCGGGGGACTCCGATTACATCGCCCTCGCCCAGAAGTCGAAGAGGCTCGGCCGCTTCGTCGTCGGCATCGGAGTCGCCGGGTCGACGAGCACCTCGCTCGCGGCCGCCTGTGACGAATTCGAGGACTATGACTCCCTGCCGGGAATCGCGAAGGTGACCGCCACCGCGGCGGCCGCCGCTGTGACCGCGCCGGTGACGGCGGAGAAGCCCCCGTCGGGCAGGGCGGCGCCGGAACCCGAGGTGGCCGGGCCCCAGACGACCCCGATCCCGGTGCGCCAGTTGACGACGATCCCGATGTTCTCGCACACCGACGATTCGCAATACGACGAGCCCGAACCGGCCGATGACACCGACCCGCAGACCATCGCGACGAAGCTCCTCGTGCGGGCCCTGCAGATCGGTCACGCGAAAGGCGACGCCGACGAGTGGCTGAACACCGGATCGGTGAAGAACCAAATGCGCCGGATGGACCCCTCATTCAACGAGAAGCCGCTAGGCTTCCGTTCCTTCACCGACTTCCTCTCCTCGCGCGGCGACGTGGCCGAACTGGACGAGGATGGGCCGCAGCGGCTGATCCGGCTGCGTCCGGAGGCGAACACCGGACGCTGAGGACGGGCCGCGGCAGCGCTCTGGCAGGACATCCCCAAGGGGCATAACGTGGCGGCATGGAGCACGACCACGCTGAGATGGACCATGCCGCCCCCGGCCCGCCCGGGCACTCCGGGCACTCCGGGCACGCCGGGCACGCGGGGCACGGCGACCACGTGGCCCGGTTCCGCCGCCTGTTCCGGGTGATGCTGGTCTTCACCGTTCCGGTCGTCTGGTTCAGCCCCATGTTCGCCATGCTCGTGGGCTACCGCCTGCCCGGCCTGCCGGGGATCGAATGGATCTCACCGGTGCTGGGCACGGTGATGTACGTCTGGGGCGGCCGGCCGTTCCTCACCGGAGCCGTCTCGGAGCTGCGGGCGCGCACGCCGGGCATGATGCTGCTGATCGCGCTCGCGATCACGGTGGCGTTCGCCGCATCGTGGGGGGCGAGCCTCGGTATCCTGGCCCCCGAACTCGACTTCTGGTGGGAACTGGCGCTGCTGATCACGATCATGCTGCTCGGCCACTGGATCGAGATGCGTTCGCTCGCGCAGACCTCCACCGCCCTCGAGTCCCTGGCCGCCCTGCTGCCCGACCAGGCGGAGCGGGTGGTCGGCGACGAAGTGGTCGTGGTCTCCCCGACCGAGCTTTCCGTGGGCGACCTCGTGATCGTGCGGCCGGGCGGGCGCGTGCCCGCCGACGGCGAGGTCACGGAGGGCACGGCCGACGTCGACGAGTCGATGATCACGGGCGAGTCGCGGCCCGTTCGCCGCGGGCCGGGCGGGCAGGTCGTCGCCGGCACCGTCGCCACCGACTCGGCCCTGCGGGTGCGGGTCACCGCGGTGGGCGAGGACACGGCGCTGGCCGGCATCCGGCGCCTGGTCGCGGAGGCCCAGGGCTCGTCCTCGCGCGCGCAGCGGATCGCCGACCGGGCCGCCGGGTGGCTGTTCTGGTTCGCGCTGGGCACCGGCCTGCTGACCGCGGCCGTCTGGACCCTGGTGGGCACCCCCGAGACCGCGATCGTGCGCAGCCTGACGGTGCTGGTGATCGCCTGCCCGCACGCGCTCGGGCTTGCGATTCCGCTGGTGGTGTCGATCGCGACCGAGCGGGCCGCGAGGGGCGGCGTGCTGGTCAAGGACCGGCTGGCCCTGGAGAGCATGCGCCTGGTCGACGCCGTCCTGTTCGACAAGACCGGCACGCTGACCCGGGGCGAGCCGACTCTCACTCGCCTCGCTGCCCCCGCCGACGCGTCGCCGACGGATGCGCTCGCGCTCGCCGCCGCCGTGGAAGCCGACAGCGAGCATCCGCTTGCCCGCGCCATCGTGGCCGCGGCCCGGTCCCGTGCGCTCGAAGTGCCGCGGGCCACCGGGTTCCAGGCGTCCGCGGCCGTCGGGGTGACCGGGTTCGTCGACGGGCGGCAGGTGAGCGTCGGCGGCCCCGGACTGCTGCGGCGGCACCACCGGGCTCCGCTGCCGGAGACGGAAGCATGGGCCGGGGAGGGCGCCATCGTCCTGCACGTGCTCCGGGACGGTGACGTGGTCGGCGCGATCGGGCTCGCCGACGAGGTGCGGGCGGAATCCCGGCAGGCCGTGGACGCGCTGCACGCGGAGGGGATCGAGGTGGTGATGATCACCGGCGACGCCGAACCGGTGGCCCGGTCGGTCGCAACCGAACTGGGCATCGACCGCGTGTTCGCGGGGGTACGGCCCGAGAACAAGGCCGCGAAGGTGGCCGAACTGCAGGGGGAGGGCCGCACGGTCGCGATGGTCGGGGACGGCGTCAACGACGCGCCGGCGCTGGCCCAGGCCGATGTCGGCATCGCGATCGGAGCCGGCACGGATGTCGCCATCGCCTCGGCCGGCGTGATCCTCGCCAGCGACGACCCCCGGTCGGTGCTCTCGGTGATCGAGTTGTCCCGCGCGAGCTACCGCAAGATGCGCCAGAACCTGTGGTGGGCGGCCGGCTACAACCTGCTGGCCGTGCCGTTGGCCGCCGGGGTGCTGGCCCCGGTGGGTTTCGTGCTGCCGATGGAGGTCGGGGCGCTGCTGATGTCCGCGTCGACGGTGGTGGTCGCCGTGAACGCGCAGCTGCTGCGCCGCCTCGACCTGCGGCCGGAGACCAGCACCCTTTCCGCGCTCGGTGCGCGGCGATAAAATCGCGCCATGACTGCTCGCCCGGAGGACTACCGCGCAGCGCTGGAGCGGGCTCGGGTGCACGCGATGGATTGGCTCGCCTCCGTTCCCACCCGGCCCGTCGGCCCCCGGCTGGATGCCGACGCGCTCGTCGCCGGCTTCGCTGCGCCCCTGCCGGATCAGCCGACCGACCCGGCCCAGGTCGTCGACGAGCTGGCCGCCCTGGCCGAACCCGGGCTGATGGCGATGCCGTCCGGCCGGTTCTTCGGCTGGGTGATCGGCGGCACGCTGCCGGCCGCCCTGGCCGCGGACTGGCTCGTCAGCGCCTGGGACCAGTACGCGGGCATGCGGTTCGCGACGCCGGCCACTGCGGCCGCCGAGGAGGCCGCGGGCGGCTGGATCCTCGACCTGCTCGGGCTCCCCGCCGGGGCCGACGTGGGCTTCACCACGGGCGCCACGATGGCCAACTTCACGGGTCTGGCCGCTGGGCCGGACCACGTGCTCGGCCGGGCCGGCTGGGATGTCGCCGTCAACGGGCTGGCCGGATCGCCGCGCGTGAAGGTCTTCGTGGGCGAGGAACGGCACGCGGTGATCGACCAAGCCCTGCGCTACCTGGGCCTCGGCGCGCCCGTCGTGGTGCCGGCCGACGACCAGGGCCGGATGCGTCCTGACGCCCTGGCCGCCGCGCTCACCGGGGTCACGGGGCCCGTGATCGTCTGCCTGCAGGCCGGCAACCTGCACTCCGGCGCCTTCGACCCGGTCGGCGAACTCGCCGCCCTCGCCCGGCAGCACGGAGCCTGGGTGCACGTGGACGGCGCGTTCGGCCTCTGGGCCGCGGCCAGCCCGCGCTATCGGGAGCAGCTGGCCGGACTCGACACCGCCGATTCCTGGGCCACCGACGCGCACAAGACCCTCAACGTGCCCTACGACTGCGGCATGGCCATCGTGGCCCGCCCCGCCGATCTGAGGACCACGTTCGGGGTGCACACGAGTTATCTGGTCGCGGATGAGCGCGGCCCGGGCGATCCGCACGAGAAGGTGCCCGAGCTCTCGCGTCGGGCCCGCGGCGTGACGGTCTGGGCGGCCCTGAGATCGCTGGGCCGGTCCGGTACCGTGGCGCTGGTGGAGCGCCTGGCCGACCAGGCCGGGGCCATCGCCGACGGGTTGGGGCGCATCCCGGGCGCCGAGGTGCTGAACGACGTGGTGTTCACCCAGGTGTGCGTGAGTTTCGGTGACGACGAGAGCACCCGCCGGGTGACCGAGGCGCTGCTCGCCGAGGGAGTCACCTGGATGTCGGGCTCCCGCTGGCACGACAGAGACGTGCTGCGGGTATCGGTGAGCAACTGGTCGACGGATGCGGAGGACGTCGCCCGCTCCGTCGAGGCGGTGGAGCGAGCCCGCGCCGCGGTCTCCCTACCCACCGAAAAGCGTATGCCAAAACGAGAATATTAGGCGGCCGTCCAGGCAATCCGTCATCTGATCAGGCCCCGGTCCGGGCGGCGATTCGCCTGATACTCGACGCCCACGGCCGGTGCCCCGGTTGGAACGGGGCCGCACGACGGTCGTAGGATCGAGGCAACAAGGATTGCCATCGGTTGCCGGCTGCGCTGGACGTACCGGCAGCTGGAGGAATATACAAGTGCTCTCTCAACCACGGATCGTCATTGTCGGCGGCGGAATCAGCGGATTGGCGACAGCGCACTACCTGCATCGCCGGCTCGGCGCGGACGTGCAACTCAGTCTGGTCGAGGCCGGGCCCAGGCTCGGCGGCAAGATCGCGACCGAGCAATTCGGCGGGCACCTGGTCGACGTCGGACCCGACGCCCTGATGGTGCGGGCGCCCGTGGCGGCGGCACTGATCGAGGACCTCGGTCTCAGTGATCTTGTCGTGGCCCCGGCCGGGTCCGGCGCCCGGATCTGGTCGCGCGGCGCGCTGCGCCGCCTCCCGGCCGGCACCCTGTTCGGTATCCCCGACCGGCTGCTGCCGCTGATGAAATCGCGACTGCTCTCGCCCCTCGGCCTGGCGCGCGCGGCCCTTGACGTCGTGCTCCCGACCCGGGCGGCGCTGCCGGAGGACCCCACAATCGCCGAACTGGTGCGGCCCCGGATGGGCGGGCAGGTTTTCGACCGGCTCGTGGACCCGCTCCTGGGCGGCGTCCACGCCGGCCGGGCCGACGAGCTCAGTGCTCGCAGCACCGCACCGGATATCGAGGCACTGGGCCGGGCCAACCGCAGTCTCTATCTCGGCCTGCGCCGCCGCCGGCGGAACGCGCCGAAACCGGCCGGAACCGGCGGCGCTGCCCTCGTAACCCTGGTCGGCGGGCTGGCCCGCCTGATCGACGCGCTGGCCGACCGCGTGGCGGGCGATGACGTGCGTCTGGGCAGTGCCGCGGTATCCGTGACACGGGACGAGAACGGCACCGGCTACCTGGTCGCGTTGGAGGATGGGACCGTCTTTCCGGCCGATGCGGTCGTGCTCGCCATCCCCGCATTCGTGGCCGCCGGCATGATCGCCGCCGAGGCGCCGGATCTGGCGGCCGCACTCGGCGGCATTCCCTACGTCGACGTGGCCACGATCTGTCTGGCCTACCCGCACTCCGCGGTGGCTCACGACCTCGACGGCACCGGTTTCCTGGTGCCGCCAGAAGAGGGTCGCCTCATCGTCGGCTGCACCTGGTCCAGTGTCAAGTGGCCGCACCTTGCCGATGAGAACACCGTCCTCATCCGCTGCATGGTGGGCCGGCGCCGTGACCAGCGTTGGGTGGGCTTCGATGACGATACCCTGGTCAGCCAGGTGCACGCCGAGCTGGTGGAGGCGATGGGCCTGACCGGGCGCCCGACCGAACAGCACATCGAACGGTGGCCGCAGGGAATGCCGCAGTACGTCGTCGGCCACCAGGCTCGGCTCGCGGCCGCCGAGGAGGCACTCGGCCGGCTGCCCGGGATCCGCCTGACCGGCTCCGCCTACCGCGGGGTCGGGCTGGCCAGCTGCGTGGCGGACGCAGAGCGCACCGCCGACAGCATCGCGCAGGTCCTGTCCGATGCGCGTGCCCGGAGCGAGGCGTCCGCATGAGCGGGCTGAGCATCCCGCTCGGGGAGACCGCCGTGCTGCCGGCCGTGCCGGCCGCGCGTCGTGGCAAGGGGCCGGACTACGCGAAGCGCCCGATGCTGGTCTTCTGGGAGACGACCCGCGCCTGCGCGCTCGCCTGCAAGCACTGCCGGGCCAGCGCCGACATGCAGGCCCTTCCGGGCGAACTCACCACCGCGCAGGGCCGGGACCTGATCGACCAGGTGGCGGGCTTCGGCCGACCGTATCCGATTCTGGTGCTCACCGGCGGCGATTGCCTGATGCGGCCCGACCTGTTCGAGCTCGTCGACTACGCCACCGGGTTGGGACTGCCCACGGCGCTCTCCCCGTCCGTCACCCCCACCCTCACCCCCCTGATGATCGACCGGATCGTGGCGAGCGGGGTCAAGGCGGTGTCGATCAGCCTCGACGGCGCCGTCGCGGCGACCCATGAGGGTGTGCGCGGGATTCCGGGCCACTTCGACGACACCGTGCGCGCCATCCGTGCCCTCGCAGCGGCCGGACTCACCGTTCAGGTGAACACGACCGTCATGCGCGCCAACGTGGGCGAGCTCGCGGATGTCGCGGCCCTGATCAAGAAGGCGGGCGCGGCCATCTGGGAGGTCTTCTTCCTGGTGCAGGTCGGCCGAGGCGTCTCGACCGAAGCCGTCACCCCGGCCGAGCACGAGGACATCTGCCATTTCCTCTTCGATGCCTCCCAGCACGGCTTCATCGTGCGCACGGTCGAGGCTCCCTTCTTCCGTCGCGTCGTCGCCCGGCGCCGCGCCGGCGACCCGGCGCCGGCAAGCGAGCGGTACCGCGCGCTGTCCGCCAGGCTCGAAACCCTGATGGGACCGCCCGCCGGCCTGCCGCGCGCCCAGACCGCGTCGACCCGCGACGGCAAGGGCATCGTATTCGTCGCCTACGACGGCGAGGTCTACCCCGCCGGTTTCCTGCCCCTCGGCCTCGGAAACGTGTGCACGACACCCCTGGCCGAGATCTACCGGGACAACGCGCTGCTCAAGCAGATCCGGGCCACCGAGTTCAGCGGGCGCTGCGGCCGGTGCGAGTACGCCGACCTGTGCGGAGGATCCCGGGCCCGCGCGTTCGCGGACAGCGGCGACCCTCTCGGCGAAGACCCCGCGTGTCCTTTCCAACCTGGCGCGGCGGCCCCGGCGGCCGTCGGTGCCGGCGCCTAGCGGCGGGATGAGCGCCGAACCGCTCCCGTACCGGTACGACGCCATCCTGCTCGTCGGATTCGGCGGCCCGGAGGGCCAGGACGACGTCATCCCTTTCCTCCGAAATGTCACCCGGGGCCGGGGCATCCCGGAGGCCCGCCTCGAGACCGTGGCGACGCACTACCGCGCCGTCGGCGGCGTGAGCCCGGTGAACGCCCAGAACCGTGCCCTCCGGGCGGCGCTCGAGGCCGAACTCGCCGCACGCGGCGTCAACCTCCCGGTGTACTGGGGCAATCGCAACTGGGAGCCGTACCTGCCCGGCGAGGTCGCCGCCGCCGTTCTCGACGGGCACACCCGGCTGCTCGCCCTCACCACCAGCGCGTACAGCTCCTACTCGAGCTGCCGCCAGTATCGCGAGGACCTCGCCGAGGCGTTGCCCACCGGTATCGGCGGCGTGCAGCTCGACGCCGTGCGCCCCTACTTCGACCACCCCGGCTTCGTCGCTCCCTTCATCGAGGGCGTGCGGGAGGCCCTGGCCCGGTTCACCCGGCGGGGCATCTGCGTCGCCGACACCCACGTTCTTTTCACGACCCACTCCATTCCGATCGCGGATGCCGTGCGCAGCGGCCTCCCGGATCGCGATCTCGGCCCCGGCGGCGCCTACGAGGCCCAGCATTTGGCGGTCGCGGCGGTGGTCATGGCTGCACTGCCCGTCGCTGACCCCGATGCTCAATGGCCGCCCGCACCCGCCTGGTCGCTGGCCTTCCAGTCCCGGTCGGGCCCGCCAGACATGCCCTGGCTCGAACCCGACGTCAATGACGCGATCGAGCGCCTTGCCGCGGCCGGAACCCGGGCCGTGGTCGTCGTGCCGCTGGGCTTCATCTCCGATCACATGGAGGTGGTGTGGGACCTCGACACCGAGGCGGCCGCGACCGCACACCGAGTGGGAATCGAATTCCTGCGGGTGCCGACTCCGGGCGTTCACCCGGCCTTCGTCTCGGGACTCGTCGACCTGCTGCTGGAGCGCCTGGCACCCGGGCCGGCCTCGCCGCGCGCCGCGCTGACCGCCCTCGGGCCGTGGCCCGATGCCTGCGCCGCGGGCTGCTGCGCGAAGGGCGCAGCCGGCGGGCGGCCACGGCAGCATTAGCAGTACGCTCGGCACAGGGCTAAGCAGGGAGTTCCGTGACCCATCCGTATCCGTTGCATGTGGCCATCCGGGCCCAGTGTTTCTGCTGCCAGTCTCTGCAGCCGTTCACGTTCACCTCGCCGACCGACCAGGTGGTGTGTGCGTCGTGCCTGCACCACCTCGGGCCGGAGAAGGCTGAACGCCGCGACGCCGAACACATCAAGCTCTGGGTCGGCCAGTATGCGGACCAGCAGGAGAACCACCGCAAGTTCGCGGAGAAGTCGGCGGTGGTGGACGCTGAGCAGCAGGCGGTGATCGACGGCCTCGCCGCCCAGGTGGCGGAGCTGCGCGGCGTCGTGGCCGGCCAGTTCGACCGGACGAAGAGCGACGGGGTGCGCGCCCTCCTCGAGAGCGACCTGGTGCGGCGCGCCGAGCGCAAGACCGTGCTGGCGCAGCGCCAGATCGACTGGGCGATGGCCGTGCTCTGGCGGGTCGGACAGCTGCACCACGCCGACCCGGCGAAGCCGACGGTCTGTGCCTGCGGCCGAAGCGCGTCCGCCTGCGCCGAGGGCCGGGCGCTCGACCCGCAACGGCAGGCCGTGCTCGACTGGGAGAAGAAGAACGTCGCCCTGCTGCACGCCGGAGCCCGGCACGCCCTCCCCGAGGACCACCCCGAGGTGACGGCCGCCCAACGACGGCTCTGAGGGGTGCGGGCCGCCGTCAACGCCTCAGACGTGTCGGTTCACCGCCGCCGCCGCCCCGGGCCTACTCTGAAGCCATGGAACTTCTGTTCAACACCCTGCACATTGTCTCCGCCGTCTTCATCGTCGGCCCGATGGCCATCCTGCCCATGACGGCGATGCGCTCCATGCGCGCCGGGGAAGCCGGACAGGTCGCCGCGCTGGCGAAATCGGTCTACCTGTTCAGCCTGCTGTCCGTGCTGGTGGCGTTCTTCGGCTTCGGCGCGTTGGGCATGGCGGACGCGGACGAGGGCTTCTCCTTCGGCTCCACCTGGGTCTGGCTGTCGATCGTGCTGTACGTGATCGCCCTCGCGATCAACCTGTTCCTGGTGGTCCCGGCGATGCGCTCCGCCGCCGAGGCACTGAGTACAGAGGCACTGAGTACGAACGCCATGCCCGCCACCGGCACCAAGATCGCCGGCTACTCCCGCGTGGCCATGGGCTCCGGCATCGCGTCGCTGCTCCTCGTGCTCATCGTCGTGCTGATGGTCTGGAAGCCGTAGCAGCCACCCGGTCCGGCCGCTTCGGCCGCTTCGGCCGCTTCGGCCGCCCGCCCCGCGTCTAGTCCAGGTCGTCCAGCGAGACGAGTCCGTCGTGGCGGCGCCCGTCGAAGATGATCGACGGAATCTTCACGGTGTGGATGCTCTCTTCGACCAGCTCCGTGTTCGCGGCGATGATGCCGGCCACCTCGTCGGAGGCGGCGACGGATGCCACCTCGGCGACCTGCGCCGGGCTCAGGCCGAACTCGGCTGACCAGTCCTGGAGCAGTGCGGTGGCCACGGCGGGGTCTGCGCCGTTGATCACGCTCTGCCAGGACACGCCCGCCTCGTTCTTCTCCGTGTAGATCCGGCTGAGGATCTCCCAGTCGACCGGTGTCTTCGCGCCGTCGAGCGGGTTCAGGCGCAGGGCCTCAAGGTACTGCGTGACGAGCAGCGAGTTCTTGAACTTGTAGCCGTCCTCGGATGCGATCGGGTAGGCGATGTAGGTGAGGTTCTGCTTCTGGTCGAAGCCGGCCTTCTCGATGTTCTGGAAGAGCTGCAGGCAGTAGGTGCAGCCGGGGTCGATGACCTCGAGCGCCGTTTCCTTCTTCTCGTCGAACGGGTTCAGGTAACTGGCGTTGGCGGGCAGGTAGTCTTTCGCGTCCCAGTTCTGCATGCGGGCGGGAATGGCCGAGAACGTCTTGCCGAGGCTGGCGAAGTCGTTGCCGAACGCCCCGATCACGTCGCCCTCGGCCAGGGACTCACCGAAGGTCGGGGTCTGGTCGGGGATGGCGCAGGCCTCCGCGCCCAGGCTGCAGGAGGCGGAATCCTGCTTGTTGCAGGTGCCGTAGACGTAGAGGTTGACGCCGCTCTTGACGACGGTGTACCCACTCCAGATCGTGGTCAGGACCACCAGGACCGCGAGCACCTCGAGCGTGACGCTCGCCGGTCCGACCAGGCCGGGACGGCGCACGGCCAGCGGGGCGAGCAGGTGGTCCTTGATGTCCTGCTTGAAGGTGGTGTCGCAGGGGCGGAAGGTGACGCGGCGGAGGGTGCAGTTCCACGCCTTGCCGAGGTAGCGGCGGTACCTGGCCGAGACGGCGGCCATGAGGACGAGAACGATGAATGCGGCAACACAGAACAATTACGAGAGGCCTTTCATCAGGCGCGCGAGGGCCTGGACGGCCTTGTCGATGTCGGCCGGGGTGGAGTGCAGTCCGAGCGAGAAGCGCAGCAGCGGCGGCAGGCCGAGCTGTTCCTTCAGGTAGTGATGGGCGCAGAAGTAACCGCTGCGCGCCATGACGCCCGACTGGGACAGGAACACGGCGAGCCGGTGCGAATCCTGCCTCGGTGCGTAGAGGCTGATCACGGGGCTGGGCTCCGTGTTGAGCAGGGTCAGTCCGGGGATCTCGGCGAGTCCCTCGAACATCTGCTGTGACAGCGCCGCGACGTGCGCGGCCGGCGTCTGCCCGCCCGGGCGAACGGTGCCGAGCCAGCCGATCGCGCGGCGAAGGGCGATGATCTCGCCCCAGGCCTGCAGCCCGGGTTCGAGCAGGGCGCCGGGGTCGCCCGGCAGCAGGTCGTAGGAGTCTTCCCGGACATCCGCCACCATGCCGCCGCCCACGAAGGTGAGGTCGAGGGATTCGATCAGTTCGTGCGTGGCCACGATCACGCCGAGGCTCGCGCCGTACATCTTGTGCGCCGAGAAGCAGAGCGCGTCCGCCTCGGTCTTGGCGAGCAGGGCGCGGCTGTGCGCCATCGCCTGCGCCGCGTCGAGGATGACGATACCGCCCCGGGCATGGGTGTCGCGCACGAGGTCGGTGAGGTTGGTCAGCAGGCGCCCGTCGATGTTGGAGGCGACGTTGACGACGACGACCGCCCGCTCGAGCTGGGCCGGCTGGTAGACCAGGGCGCCGTCGGGGGTGCGGTCGAGAACGAGGCGCGGCACCCCCAGCCGGGTGGCGGCCGTCATCGTGGGCAGGAACACCGAGTTGTGCTCGATGTGGCTGGTCACCATGGAGGCGAACCGGTCCTGCGGCAGCTGCTGCAGCAGCAGGTTCAGGCCGAAGGTCGTGTTGAGGGTGAAGGAGACCGCTCGCTGGCGTGCGGACAGCCCGAGCAGGTCGAGCACCGCGCGGCGCGCGTCCTGCACCTCGTTGTCGACGCGCGTGCCCCAGGCGTATTTCACGCGCCCGCCGCAGGCGTTGTAGGCCGTGTAGTACTCGGTCATCGCATCGAGCACGGGCTGCGGACGCAGGCTCTGGCAGGCAGAGTCGAGGTAGGTCGAGCCGGGGTCGAGGTAGGAGAAATCATCCGCTCGGGCGGCCTGGCTGTCGGTCGTGCTCGGGTTCGGCGTCGTGCGCCGGAACAACCCAGAGTGCTTCATATCCTTCGTTTCTTTCCGGCTCAGTCTAGAAGAGCAGCCTGACTATCCGCCGAGCAGAGGGCCCCGGGCCTCGACGACGCCCATCATTCCCAGGTCCTCGTGGTCGAGGATGTGGCAGTGGTACACGGTGCGGCCGGTGAAGTCGTCGAACGCGATCCGCACCCGCGCCGACCCTCGGGCCGGCAGGTTGACGACGTCCTGCCACGGGGGGGAGTCCGCGGCCCGCCCGTTGGTCTCGAGGAGCTGCATCGGCCAGACGTGCAGGTGGAACGGGTGGTCCATCGGGCTGGTGTTGGTGAGGAGCCATTCCTCGACGCTGCCGCCCTGCACCGTGGTGTCGACCCGTCCGGCGTCGAAGGATTCGCCGTTGATGGTGAAGTTCATCCCGCCGCCCATCCCGCCGCCCATCCCCATCGAGAGGATCAGCTCCCGGCGGGCCGTCACGGGCTCGGCGCGCAGATCGCGGGCCGCCGGACGCCGGGCAACGACGGATGCCGCGGCCGCGGCCTCGCCGGACACGGTCACCGTGGCCAGGGAGACCTCCGCCGTCGACCGGGCGGTGCCGCCCATCATCCCGCCCATGCTGCCGCGGTCGTAGGGCAGCGCCCGCAGCACGGCCGTCCCCTCCGCGGCGGTGACCAGCAGGTCGGCGCGGTTGCCGGGCGCGAGCAGCACCTCCGCCACGTCCTGGGGCGTCTCGAATCGGCCGGAGTCGAGGCCGAGCAGTTGCACGGCCTGCCCGTCGAGCCGCAGGCGCAGGTAGCGGGAGACGCAGGCGTTGACGATCCGCCAGCGCTCCCGTTCGCCCGGGCGGATGCCCAGGGTCGGGTTCAGCTGGCCGTTGACCAGCACGAGCTCGCCCTCGCGGCCGGCCATCCGTTCGGCCCGGCCGGCCGAGGCGACCCGTCCCGACCCGTCGAGGGTGAGGTCGGAGATGATCAGCAGCCGCTCGCGGGCGACGTCGACCGGGTCAGGGTCCTCGACCACGATGGCGCCGTAGAGGCCGCCGAACACCTGGTCGGCGACGAGGCCGTGGTGGTGCGGGTGGTACCAGTAGAGGCCGGGCGGGTGGTCCTGCGGCAGCAGGTAGTCGTAGTCGAAGGAGGCGCCCGGGTCGATCATGACGAACGGGTTGTCGGCGTTCCCCTCGGGGGAGACGTGCAGGCCGTGCACGTGCAGGTTCGTCGGGTCGGTCAGGCCGTTGCGCAGGCTCACCCGCAGGCGGTCGCCGGCGCGCAGGCGCAGGGTGGGCCCCGGAAGGCCGCCGTTGTAGCCGAGGGTGGTGGCGGTCCTGCCGCCGATCTGCGTCCGTCCGGCGGCGGCATCCAGTCGCAGCTCGAGCAGTCCCGCCCGGCTGCGGAGCTCGGCGGGCTCGCGAAGTGCGTCGCCCGCGGCCGGGCCGGCGGCCGAGCCGGCGG
>NZ_SOGW01000112.1:0-55108 GCF_004403075.1 Cryobacterium sp. TMT2-10
GGCGCTTGAGGCCGAGCCGGAGGGCTGTGCGGACGGGAGCGGCGCGGCGGCCGCCGGCGGGGCGGGCAGGGGCTGGGCGGGTGCGGGCTGAACTGGCACGGATACCGGCGGCGGCTCGTCCGTCGGGTTCGTCGCGGGTGGGGTCGGCGGGTCGGGGGTCGGCGGGGGCGCTGTCGTCGGCGTCGGGGTAGGAGCTGGAATGGCAGTGGGGGCTGGGGTCGGTATGGGAGTGGGCGCCGGGTGGGGCGAAGGAACCGGCGTCGGGACCGGTGCCGGTGTCGGGACCGTTGCCGGCGTCGGTGTCGGACTCGGTGTTGGTGTCGGCGTGGCGACGGTCGGGGGAGCCGGGGTGGGTGTCGGCCCGGGGGCCGGTGCGGGGGGCACCGCTGGGCCGGGCGGGGGAACCGTTGTCGGNGGTGTTGGTGTCGGCGTGGCGACGGTCGGGGGAGCCGGGGTGGGTGTCGGCCCGGGGGCCGGTGCGGGGGGCACCGCTGGGCCGGGCGGGGGAACCGTTGTCGGCGTTGGCGTTGGCACGGCAGGGGGCCCCGGTGTCGGTGCCGGTGTTTGTGCCGGCTGTTCCGCCGGCCCTGGAAACGGGGTGCTCCCCGAAAACGGGGTGCTGCCCGGACCCGGCAGCGTCGGCCCCGCGTCTGCCCGGGCGGGGGCCGGGCCCCCGGCGGCCAGGAGCAGAGTGATCGCCAGGCACGCGCCGGAAGCGGCCAGACGTCGTTCCGGGGGTTGCCCCGGTGCACGGCTGGTCCGGCGAGCACTCGGCCTGGAGTTCATGAGCCTGCGCAATTCATTTCGGGTGGTAGACCTGCCGTTCGAAGGGTCGCGGCGGAGACATCATGGCATGGGCCATCGGCGCTCACAAGCAGACCCGACCGGCGAACGAGAGGACAGGCACAGCGCACGGACCGGTCCGAGTTCAGCGGATGTCCGGGCCGGGATCACCCGCGCGTTGCGGCCCGCGCCCTAACGAATTCGACGGAGATTTTGCCCGAATGACCACGAAATCGGGCCCAAAGGGCACGAAAACACCCCTTCGCGGAAAAATCTCCGTCGAATTGGTTCAGCGCCCTCGGGGGGGATCTAGGCGAGGGGGCCCGTCACGGAGGCAGCGGCATCCCGCACCGCGCCCGTCGCGACCAGGGCGACGACGGCCTCGATCTCGGGGGAGAGGAACCGGTCGTGACCCGGGCCGTCGGCCACGGTGCGCACCAGGCCCCGCACCGCACCGGTGGCGGGCCCGGGAACGAGCGGCGAACGCAGGTCGAGCGAGCGCGCGGCGGTCATGATCTCGATCGCCAGCACCCGGCCGAGGCCGTCGATCGAATGCCGCAGCTTGCGGGCCGCCGCCCAGCCCATCGACACGTGGTCCTCCTGCATCGCCGACGAGGGGATCGAGTCGACGGATGCCGGCGCCGCCAGCCGCTTGAGCTCCGACACGATCCCGGCGGCCGTGTACTGCGCGATCATCAGGCCCGAGTCGACGCCGACCTCGTGCGCCAGGAACGGAGGCAGTCCCTTGTTGCGGGAGGCATCGAGGTGCCGGTCGGTGCGCCGCTCGCTCATGCTCGCGACATCCGCCGCAGCGATGGCGAGGAAGTCGAGCACGTAGCCGACGGGGGCGCCGTGGAAGTTGCCGTTGGACTGCACCCGGCCGTCCAGCGTGACGACGGGGTTGTCCACGGCGCTGGCCAGTTCGCGGCCGGCGATCAGGGCGGCGTGGTCCAGGGTGTCCCGGGCGGCGCCGTGCACCTGCGGGGCGCAGCGCAGCGAGTACGCGTCCTGCACCGTGGGATCGTCCGGGCCGGCGTGGCTCTGCAGCAGCGGGGAACCGGCCAGCAGGACCCGCAGGTTGGCCGCGCTGACCGCCTGGCCGAGCTGGGGCCGCAGGGCCTGCAGATCGGCGGCGAAGGTGGCATCCGTGCCGAGGAGGGCCTCGACGCTCATCGCCGCGGCGATGTCGGCGGTCGTGAGCAGGCGGGAGAGGTCGGCGAGGGCGAGCACCAGCATCCCGAGCATGCCGTCGGTGCCGTTGATCAGGGCGAGGCCCTCCTTTTCGGCCAGCACGACCGGGCTGATCCCGGCGGCGGCCAGGGCCTCGGCGCCGCCCCGCAGGGTGCCGCTCGCATCGCGCACCCGGCCTTCGCCCATCAGGGTGAGCGCGCAGTGTGCGAGCGGGGCGAGGTCACCGGAGCAGCCGAGCGAACCGTATTCGTGCACGACCGGGGTGATGCCCGCGTTGAGCAGCGCCGCGTAGGTCTCGGCGACGACCGGTCGCACGCCGGTGCGTCCGGTCATCAGGGTCGAGAGCCGCAGTAGCATCAGCGCGCGCACCACCTCCCGCTCGACCTCGGGGCCGCTGCCGGCCGCGTGCGAGCGCACCAGGCTGGCCTGCAGCTGGGCGCGGCGGTCGCTCTCGATGTAGGTCGTCGCGAGCGCGCCGAAGCCGGTCGAGATCCCGTAGTGCGGGCTCGTGTCGCTGGCCAGGCCCTCGATGATGCGGCGGGTCGCGGCGACGCCGTCGAGTGCTGCCGGCGCCAGCACGACGCGGGCGTCCTGGCGTGCCACGGCGATGACGTCGGTGAAGTCGATCGGGCCGGTGCCCACGGTGACGGATGCGGTGGCGAGGTTCATACTCCGATTCGACACCAGCCCGGCCGCCGGCACCACGGGTTTACACTCGGATGTGTCCGGTATCCCGGACAGTTGACGAGGGCGGATGTGACTCATGAACAGGGCGAAGGTTCCGGCGGCGGATGGCGCGCTGCGCATCCTCTCGCATCTGGCGATGCAGCGCGGGCCGGTGCCGGCCTCCGCCATCGCCACGGCCCTGGGCCTGCCGCGGTCGAGCGTCTACGACCTGCTGGCGGCGCTCGCCGACCAGGGTTTCGTCGTGCACCTGCCCGAGGAACGGCGCTACGGGCTCGGGGTGGCGGCGTTCGAGCTGAGCTCCGGCTTCGCGCGCCAGCAGCCGCTGTCGCACCTCGGTCGCCCGCTGATCGCGCAGCTCGTCGACCGGCTCGGCGAGAGCGCCCACCTCGTGGTGCTGCATGGCCGCGACGTGATCTACCTGATCGAGGAGCGCGCGCCGCGCCGGCCGTCGCTGGTGACGGATGTCGGCGTGCGCCTGCCGAGCCACCTCACCGCGAGCGGGCGCGCCCTCCTCGCGGCGCTGCCGGCCGCCCAGTTGCGGGCGCTGTACCCCAATGCGGCGGCGTTCGCGTCCCGCGACGGGCAGGGCCCGCGCACCTCCGGTGAGCTGCGGCGGCTGCTCGAGCGGGTGCGGGCCGACGGGTTCGCGCAGGAGGACGGCGAGATCACGGCGGGGATGGCATCCGTCGCCGTGGCCGTGCGGGACCACGCGGGCTGGCCGGCCGCGGGCATCGCGCTCACGTTCCCGCGGGAGCGCATCGCGCCGTCCGAGTGGCCGGGGCTCGCCGCCGAGCTGGCGGGCACGGCGGCGGAACTCTCCCGGCGCATCCGCGGCCGGCACCCCGGCGCCTGATCGGCCTGCGTACCGACAGCGGCCTGCGGACCAATAGCCCTGCGGACCAATAGCCCTGCGGACCAATAGCCCTGCGGACCAATAGCCCTGCGGACCAATAGCGGCCCGCGCACCAATAGCATTGAGCGGTGCCGACCACTCTCCGCCAGTCCCCCGGGGCCAGGGTCGGTTTGTCGATCGCGGTGGCGACCGGACTCTATGGCATCTCGTTCGGTGCCCTGTCCGTGGCGTCCGGACTCACGCTCTGGCAGACGTCGGCGCTGAGCCTGTTGCTCTTCTCCGGGGGTTCCCAGTTCGCGTTCATCGGTGTGATCGCGGGCGCCGGCACCCCCGTGGCCGCCGCCGGAGCGGCCGCCCTGCTTGGCATCCGGAACGCGGTCTACGGCATGCAGCTGAACGCGCTGCTGCACCCCCGCGGCTGGCGCCGCCTGGCCGCCGCCCACGTCACCATCGACGAATCGCTCGCCACGAGCACCGGGCAGTCCGACCCGGTCGAGCAGAAGCGCGGATTCTGGGTGGCCGGAGTCGGCATCTTCGTGTTGTGGAACGCGTTCACACTGGTCGGGGCGCTCGCCGGCGACGCGCTCGGAGACCCGAAGCAGTGGGGACTCGACGGCGCCGCGGTGGCCGCGTTCCTCGGGTTGCTCTGGCCCCGGCTCCGGTCGCGGGAGGCCGGCGCGATCGCGGTGGTCTGCGCGCTGGCGACCGTGCTCGCCGTGCCGGTCGTGCCGCCGGGCGTGCCCATCCTCGTGGCGGCCGTCGTCGCCGGCGCCATCGGCTGGTTCGGCTTCCGGCGCGGTCCGGAGGGTGAGGGGCTGGAGCCCGACATCGACCCGTATCCCGCTCCCCGCCCCCAGACTGACCGGCCGGGCGAGCCCGGGACGGGAGCCGTTTCGTGACCCTGTGGCTCTGGATCCTGGTCGCCTGCGCGGTGGGTTTCCTCACGAAACTGCTCGGTTATCTCGTGCCGCGCCGGTGGCTCACGAATCCCCGGGTCGCCCGCGTGGCCGGCACCCTGACGATCGGCCTGCTGGCGTCCCTGACGGTCGCGAACACGGTCGCGACCGGCCAGGAACTCGTGCTCGACGCCCGGATCGGGGCCCTCGCGGCCGCGGCCGTCGCCCTCTGGCTGCGGGCGCCGTTCCTGGTGGTGGTGGTCGTGGGCGCGGCCGCGGCAGCCGGCCTGCGCCTCCTCGGCTGGAGCTAGTCGCGCGGGGCCGGTCGCCCTGGAACTAATCGTCCAGGGCCGCGTGCAGGAACGCCGAGACCTTCGCGCGCATGGCCTCGTCGAGGATGCCGATCGAGTGGTAGCTTCCCGGCACGGTCACCAGTTCGTGCGGGATTCCCTGGCTCTCGAGCGCGTCCGCGTACCCGGTGGACTGGCTCAGCGGGATGAACTCGTCCATTGACGCCCCGATGAAGACGGGCGGGTCGCTCGGGTCGAGCTTGTTGGCTACGGACGCGGCCTCGGCGGCGGAGCAGCCGGTCGGCGCCGCACAGCCCAGGTAACGCTGCACGAGCCGCTGCAGCCCGAACGGGGCGCCGCCGGTCACGAGCCCCTGATAGCTGAGATCGACCGGTGCGGTCAGTTCGGCGACCGCGGCCACCCGCGACCCCTCGGTCAGCGGCCCGGAGCCCCGGGCACCGAGGAGGGCGGCGAGGTTGCCGCCCGCGGAACCGCCGAAGGCGCCGATCCGATCCGGGTCGATGCCGTAGCGCAGGGCGTGGTCGGGCTGGCGCATCCACTCCACGGCCAGGCCCAGGTCATCGATCGCGGCGGGGAACAGGGCATCCGGAACCAGGCGGTAATTCACCGAGTAGGCCACGAATCCCTCGCTCGCGAGCCAGGTGCAAACCGCCCGCCAGTCGCTGTTGCCCTTGTCCCCGTGGTTCCAGCTGCCGCCATGGACCGAGAGAACGGCGGGGCGCCGCGCAGACGCGGGGCCGGCCGCCGCCTCGGTCGCCGCCGCATCCGTGGCCGTCGCCTCAGTCGCCGCCGCATCCGTGGCCGTCGGCGCCGGGGACGCCGTTGCCTCCGGTGCGGCCTCGGCGGGGGAACAGACGTCGAGGGTGAGCTGGGCGCCGTCCGCCCGGGTGCCGTACAGGACATCCGTGTCGACCGTCACGCCTTCGGGTGGGGCGATGGTCCGGATGCCGATGATCTCCGTCGTCACGAGTTCACTGTCGGCGGCGCCCGGCTCGTCCGGCGTCACGTCGTGCGGTGCGGGGCGGAGCCCGGCCAGCAGGGTCGTCGCGGTGAGTGCGACGGCCGCTGCGCCGAGGATCGCCGTGATGCGGACGCGGCGTGAACCGAATCGGGTGAGGCGGGGGCCGATGATCACGGATGCTCCGAGCTGCGGGTAGGTGTCTCGAGGATAGATCGTGCCCGGCCTCGCACCGAATCCCGTTCCCGGGTCGGCTCCCGCGAACGCTCAGCGTGGCGGCGCGGCATCCGGGGTAGGCGCGGTCTCCTCCGCCTCCTCCGGCCGGAGGGCCGCGAGGATCCGGGTGATGCTGATCGAGATGGTCGACGCGACGGCCATGGACGTCGCCGGAGCCGAGGCCTTCCGTTCGTCCAGTTCCGTCATCAAATTCTGGAGGGCGGCCTCTGCTTCTGTGAATGCGGCCGTCGCGCCCTCGTCCGGGTCCCAGTCCCGCAGCACCGCGGCCACGGCGTGCAGCGCGCGGCTCAGCGCCGGCCGCAGTTCGGGCCGCAGCTCGAGCTGCACCGGTGTGCCCCAGACCGCCCCGGTGAGCACCTCGGTCAGGTCGCGCACATGGAACGTGACGGTCTCGAGCGCGGCCAGGTCGTCGTAGTCCGTGCGGAGATCCCGCCGGTGGAGGCGGGCGCGGGGGTTGCCCTTGCGGCTGTCGTCGGCGTGGCTCACCGCCGCCCGCACGGCGCGGCCGACCGCCACGAGCTCCTGGCTGCGGGAGGCCCAACCGTCCTTTTCGGGTGGCCAGCTGTCGGCGAGCGCGTCGGCGACCTCCGACAGGTGCTCGGCGAGGGTTCGACGGAAGAGGGCCAGCTGGTGACCGACGGCTTCGAAGGCGAGCGGCGGGAAGAAGAGCAGGTTCACGGCGAGGCCGACCAGGATTCCCAGCGTCATCTGCTCGAGATAGCCGATGGAGTAGCCGTCGGCATTCGGCCCGCCGACGATCAGCACGAACAGGGCGGTGACCGGGATGTACTCGCGGTTGGCGCCGAACCAGCCGGAGGCCGCGATGACGGCGCCCACGCCGACCGCGAGGGAGATGGTGAACACGTTGGGTTCGCTGAGAACGATGACGGCCCCGGCGAGCAGGATTCCGACGGCCAGGCCGCCCAGGGTCTGCAGGGCGTTCCGCACGGAGCTCATCAGCGTCGGGTACATGCTCACGAGCGCACCCAGGGGCGCGTAGTAGGGGTAGTCGTCGGCCACGCCGGGCAGGAGCGGCGCGATCGACCAGGCGATCGCGACGGCGACGGCGGCCTTGAGGGCCTGCACGATCCGCGGGCTGGTGGCCGTCGTCCCCATCCAGAAGAACGACTTCCGTGCCATCGGGGCGCTGCCCGTTGCCGCCCGGGTCAGGGTGCCCCTTGCCCGCTTCACAGCGACCCCTCCGCCAGGGCCTTGGCGAAGCAGACGCTGAACTCCTCGCCGATGTACTGGCCGAACCGGGGAATCTCACGGTAACCGGCCGTGCGGTAGAACGCGAGCGCCGCGGCACTGTCCGGCCCCGTCTCCAGAACGATTTCACGGATGCCGCCGGCCAGCGCATCCGTTTCGATCCGGTCGAGCAGGCGGCCGGCGATGCCCTGGCCGCGGGCCTCCGGGTGCACGAACATGCGCTTGAGCTCCGCCGTCGCACCGTCATCTGCGGCCACCAGGGCGGCAATGCCGAGGGCGCGGCCGTCGTCATCCCTGGCCGTGTAGAAACGCACGCCGGGCTGCTCGAGTTCGTCGGCGCTCAGCAGAAAGTTGCTTTCGGGCGGGTAGAGGGACTGGGCGAAGTCGGCGCTCAGCCGCATCAGGGCGGCGACCTCGGCCGGACGCGGAGACTCGATGGCGATGGTCATCAGCATCAAATAAGCGTAGAGGCTGCAGACCGGCCGTGACATTTCGGCGTCAATCAGGTAACGTAGGCAGGTCGGCTCTTGACACCGTGTTTGTTTTTGTGTGCGCGGATGGGTTTGTAAGTCAGGATGGGCCGGTTTCCCAGTAATCCGCTGGTGAAAAATCACTGTATGTGAACGGCCCCGGCCATAGACTGCCCGGGTTCTCAGGTTGCGTCGCATGTGCGTCGTTGTTCTGCCATGTACTCAACACAACCCAGGAATGTCTCCATGCCTAAAAATTTTGATCCGAAGTACGCCGCCAAGGGCGGACCGTCCAAGGGCGGCAGCAAGAGCCCCGGACACCGCGGCCACCACGCCGACGATGGTGCGCCCAAGAAGGCCCGCTGGAACGCCGGCGAACGCGCCGACCGTGCCGCCGGCCGCCCTGCCGGCAACGACCGCCCTGCCTACGGCCAGCGTCCCGATCGTCCCGCCTACGGCGACCGCCCGAACCGCAGCGATCGCCCCTCCACCGGTGGCGCCCCGCGCGGCGACCGCCCCTCGTACAACAGCGACCGTCCCCGTAACGACCGTCCCTCCTACAACAGCGATCGTCCGGCCTACGGGGACCGCGCTCCGCGCACGGATCGTCCGGCCTACAACAACGACCGTCCCCGTACGGATCGTCCGGCCTACAACAACGACCGTCCCCGTACGGATCGTCCGGCGTACAACAACGACCGCCCGCGCACGGATCGTCCGGCGTACAACAACGACCGCCCGTCGTACGGCGACCGTCCGGCCCGCTCCGATCGTCCGGCCTACGGTGACCGCGCCCCGCGCACGGATCGTCCGGCGTACAACAACGACCGTCCCCGCACGGACCGTCCGGCCTACAACAACGACCGTCCACGCACGGATCGTCCGGCGTACAACAACGACCGCCCTGCTCGCTCTGATCGTCCGTCCTACGGTGACCGTCCCGCCCGCACGGACCGTCCCGCGTACAACAACGACCGCCCGGCTCGCACCGAGCGTCCGTCCTACGGCGACCGTCCCGCCCGCATGGATCGTCCGGCGTACAACAACGACCGCCCGGCACGCAACGAGCGTTCACACTCCGAGGGCGGCCACTCCAGCAACTTCTACCCGGACCGCGACTCCAAGCCGCACTTCGCCGCCGGCGACGACGTGGTGCTCGAGCGTCTGGAAGCCATCGCGACGACGGCTGCCGAAGTCGTCGGTGTGACCTTCGGCGACCTGGGGCTCGGCGAGAACATCGTTCGCGAGCTCGCCACCCTCGGCGCCTCGGCCCCGTTCCCGATCCAGGCCGCGACCATCCCGGATGTGCTCGCCGGCCGCGACGTGCTCGGCCGCGGCAAGACCGGCTCCGGCAAGACCATCGCCTTCGGCGCTCCCCTCGTGGAGAAGCTGCTGGAGAACAACGGCGCCAAGGACCGCAAGATGGCCCGCAAGCCCCGCGCGCTCATCCTGGCCCCGACCCGTGAGCTGGCCCTGCAGATCGACCGCACCATCCAGCCCATCGCCCGCAGCGTCGGCCTCTTCACCACCCAGATCTACGGCGGGGTCCCGCAGTACCGTCAGGTCAGCGCCCTCCAGCGCGGCGTGGACATCATCATCGGCACCGCCGGCCGCATCGAAGACCTGATCGAGCAGGGTCGTCTCGACCTGTCCGAGGTTGTCGTCACCGTCCTCGACGAGGCCGACTACATGTGCGACCTGGGCTTCCTCGAGCCGGTTCAGCGCATCCTGCGCCTGACCAAGAAGGGCGGCCAGAAGCTGCTCTTCTCCGCCACCCTCGACAAGGGCGTCGCCCAGCTGGTCAAGGAATTCCTGACCAACCCGGCCGTGCACGAGGTCGCCGGTGAAGACCAGGCCTCCTCCACGATCGACCACCGCGTGCTCATGATCGAGCACCGTGACAAGAGCGCCATCATCGGCCAGCTCGTCGACCGTCAGGGCAAGACGCTGATCTTCTCGCGCACCCGCGCCTACGCCGAGCAGCTCGCCGAGCAGCTCGAAGACGCCGGCGTGAAGGCGACCAGCCTGCACGGCGACCTGAACCAGGCCCGCCGCACTCGTAACCTGCAGATGCTGACCAGCGGACGCGTGAACGTGCTGGTGGCAACGGATGTCGCGGCCCGCGGCATCCACGTCGACGACATCGATCTGGTCATCCAGGCCGACGCTCCCGACGAGTACAAGACGTACCTGCACCGCGCGGGCCGTACCGGCCGCGCCGGCAAGTCCGGCACCGTCGTGACGCTGATCCCGAAGCAGCGTCGCCGCCGCATGGACGACCTGCTCGACCGGGCCGAGATCGAGGCCAGCTTCACCAGCGCGACCCCGGGCGACTCCGCGGTTCGCGACCTCGCGGGCATCTAACCCGAGCAGCACCCGGCAGTACCGCACAGCAGCACCTGAAGAAGGGGCACCCGCCGTCACGGTGGGTGCCCCTCCGCGCGTTCCGGGGCAGGAAAGCCTCAGCGGCGAGCCGCCCGACGACCGGTTGCCCGCACGATGGCCTTCCGGATCTCCTCGATCCATAGCACCGACGACCCGACCAGTACGCAGAGGCCCCACTGGGTCGGCGTGAGGGCGGTGGTG
Source organism: Cryobacterium sp. TMT2-10 (assembly GCF_004403075.1). Lineage (NCBI taxonomy): Bacteria > Bacillati > Actinomycetota > Actinomycetes > Micrococcales > Microbacteriaceae > Cryobacterium > Cryobacterium sp. TMT2-10. Next base: position 10,182 of record NZ_SOGW01000112.1, read on the forward strand.
TCGAAGAGCGCCTGGAGCACGTCGATCTGCACCACGAGGATCTGCAGGACTATCACCGCGGTGAGTGCCAGCCAGATGCTGCGGTTGGTGAACGTCTGAAGTGAGAAGACGGAGTGGGTGTCCGAGCGCACGTTGAGCAGGTTGAAGACCTGGTAGAAGACGAAGGTGGTGAACGCAAGGGTTGTGGCGAAGGCTGGGTTCCCAGCACTTTCCGGGAACAGCGGGGACGCCTGAGTCAACACGGTCAGGGTGCCCGCGGCCATGACGAGGCCGAGCCCGAGAATGCGCAGCATCCGGTCCCGAGTGATCAGGGGTTCGTCCGACGGGCGCGGAGGCCGGCTCATCGTGCCGGGTTCGGCCGGATCCAGGCCGAGCGCCAGTGCGGGTGGGCCGTCCATGATGATGTTGACCCAGAGGATCTGCAGCGCAGTGAACGGCGCACCAGCGGCCCAGCCGGTGACGCCCGCGATCAGGAAGATGAGCACGAATCCCCACGCGGTGGTCAGCTGGAACCGGACGAACTTCAGGATGTTGGCGTAGATTCCGCGTCCCTCCCGCACCGCGGAGACGATCGTGGAGAAGTTGTCGTCGGTGAGGATCATGTTTGCGGCGCCTTTGGAGACATCCGTGCCGGTGATACCCATGGCGATGCCGATATCGGCCTGCTTCAGTGCCGGCGCGTCGTTGACGCCGTCCCCGGTCATGGCCACGACATCGCCGCCGGCCTGCAACGCCCTGACCACCCGGATCTTGTGGGCCGGGGTGACCCGCGCGAGAACCCCATAATCGGCGGCGTAGACGGCGAGCTCGTGGTCGTCGAGGTCGTCCAGCGTGGCACCGGCAGCAGCCTCGCCCGGCAGGCCCAGGTTGCGGGCGATGGCCGAGGCCGTCACCAGGTGGTCGCCCGTGATCATGTGCACGCGGATGCCGGCGCCGAGCGCCACCGAAATAGCCTCGGCCGCCTCAACCCGGGGTGGGTCGACGATTCCGACGATGGCGTAGAGGGTCAGCCCGGTGACCAACGAGCGACCGGAGTCCTCGCCCGGAACGGTGCCGGCGTCGAGGGTGCGTCCGGCGATCATGATGGTGCGAAGGCCGTCCCCGGCCAGCTCCTGGATGGTGTCGTGGATCCGTTGCCGTAGAGTGTCGTCCAGAGGGCGGAGGCCGTCGTCGGTGAGCACGGAGTCGGTCAGGGGCAGCAGGGCGCCCGGCGCGCCCTTGGCGAAGCAGCGGTGTCCGGGTTGCGGGAGTCCGCTCGTCGGCTCGGCCGGTCGGTGGAACGTGGCCATGAATTTGTAGTCGGAGTCGAAGGGCACTTCGGCCACCCGGGGGTGGGTCCGCCTCGCACCCGCGACGTCGATGCCGCCCTTCTCGGCCAGCACGGCCAGGGCCCCCTCGGTGGGGTCGCCGACCAGCACGCCGTCGTGCAGCACGGCGTCGTTGCACAGGGCCATGGTCAGGAACGCCTCCGTGAGGTCAGGCATTGGGGCGTCGTCGGCGGTGAGGATCCTGCCATCGGTGGAGTAGCCCTCGCCGGTGATGCGGAAATCGCGGCCATGGGTGTGCAGCCGGCGGGCCGTCATCTCGTTCATGGTCAGCGTGCCGGTCTTGTCGGTGGCGATGTGGCTGACGCTGCCGAGCGTTTCCACCGCCGAGAGCTGCTTGATGATCGCGCCCTGGGCGGCCAGTCGCGAGGCACCCATCGCCAGGGTGAACGCGACGACCGCGGTGAGACCCTCGGGAATGGTCGCAACGGCCAGCGAGACGGCGGTGATCAGGAGTTCGGTCCAGGACTCCCCGCGCAGCAGGCCCAGCACGAAGACGATCGCCACCACGACCAGCGCCGCGATTGTGAGCAGCTGGGCCAGCTGGTCGATCCTCCGCTGCAAAGGCGTTTTGTCGTTCTTCACCTCGTTCAGCAGCACCGCTATGCCGCCGACGGCCGTGCCCATGCCGGTGTCGGTGACCACCATGGTGGCCCGGCCGCGGGTGACCAAGGTGTTCATGAAGAGCATGTTGGTGCGGTCGGCGAGCGGCAGTCCGGCATTGTCCAGCGCGGGTATGGTTTTGCCGACCGGTTCGGATTCCCCGGTCAGGGCAGCCTCCGCCACCTGGAGGCCGGCAACGTCGATGACCCGGCCGTCCGCCGGAACGGAGTCGCCGGCGTCGAGGAGCACAATGTCGCCCGGCACCAGCTCGGAGAACTGCACCTCGAGTTCGGTGCCGCCCCGGCGAACGACGGCCCTGCCTTCCGATAGCTTTTGCAGCGCCTGGAGGCTGCTCTCAGCCCGTCGCTCCTGCACATAATTGAGGACGGTGTTCAGGATGATCACGGCCAGGATCACGATTGGCGTTTCCAGCTCCCGCGAGACGACGGCGCTGACGACCGCGGCTACCAAGAGCACGATGGTCATCTTCTCGGCCAGAAGGCGCACGATCTTGCGCCAGGTCGGCACGCGCTTCGGCTTACGAAGCAGGTTCGGTCCGTAACGCCGCCGGCGGTCATCGACGGCGGAGGCGGCAAGCCCGGTGCGGGCGTCGACGTCCTGGGCCGTGGTGGTTTCAGCGGCCGAGAGAGTGTGCCAGGCGGCGTGCTCGGTTGCCTCCGCTGGGGACGAGGTGGCAGGCATCCGTTTGGGTCAGCCCGTCGCCGGCTTGCGCGTCACCAGCACCGGGCAGACCGAGAGTCGGGTGCACTGGTCGCTGACCGAGCCCAACAGAAGGCCGGCCAGGTTGCCGCGGCCGCGGGAACCGACCACGAGCATGCGCGCGTCCCGCGACACCTCGATCAGGCTTCGGGCCGGCCCCGCATGCACGGCCCGGTAGTCGACGCTCACGTGCGGGAAGGCGTGCACCATCGCTGCGGTGTCTTCGATCAGTGCTGCCCGAACCGCGTCGGAGTATTCGGCGAAGGACGATACGTAGCCGAACTCCCAGCTCGCGGGCCTGGGGGCGGTGTCGATTGACCAGGCGCGCACGATCACGATCGGGGCGTGCAGCTGGTCGGCGAGCCCGAAGGCCGTGCTGAGCGCGTGGTCCGCGAAGGTCGAGCCGTCGTGGCCGACGACGATGCTGTCGGGCGGTGCCGGCGGTTGCCTGGTGGCCGCGGCGGTTTCCGATCTGGCTGCTGGGGTGGTGCCTTCGGTGCTCACGGCGGACTCTCCGGACTAAGGTGACGAGTAAGGCAGAACGATCAGAACACTCCCAGATTAGTGAACTGCGGTTCAGGTGTCCAGTGTGGGGGGCGGGGTCGGCACCAGCACGGCGAGCAGCTCGTCGAGTTCGTGGCCGTCGGACACCGGATGCCGGAACGGTCGCCCGGTGGCGATCTGGTAGTTGTTGCGCCGCCCGATCCTGGTTCTGGTGATGTAACCGTCTGCCACGAGGTCGGCGATGATCTTCTGGGCGCCGCGCTCGGTGACGCCCACCCGGGAGGCCACCTCGCGCATCCGGCACTGCGGATCGCGCGCGATCGTGACGAGAACGTGCGCGTGGTTGGTCAGAAACGTCCAGCGGGCGTCGCTCCCGGGGGCAAGTCGGGGTTCCTGGTCAGGGTCCGATGCGTTCATCTAAGCGAGAGTAGTCCACCGGCGTCGCGCAGGTGTCGGCGGTCTCGAGCCCGTGGACGGACTACGGCCGCTCCGGCGCCTCGATGATCAGGTTGGTGATGCGGGCCGTGCAGAGGCGGCGGCCCTGGTCGTCGCTGATCACGATCTCGTGCGAGGCGATGGTGCGGCCGAGCCGGATGGCCGTGGCCACGCCGGTGACGATGCCCGACCGGGCCGCGAGGTGGTGCGTCGCGTTGATGTCGAGTCCCACGGCGCTGCGGCCGGGGCCGGCGTGGATCACGGCCGCCCACGAGCCGAGGGCCTCGGCGAAGGCGACGGATGCCCCGCCGTGCAGCAGCCCGAACGACTGCCGGTTGCCCTCCACCGGCATCGTCGCGACCACCCGTTCCGCGGACTGTTCGACGATGGTCACCCCCATCTTCTCGTCCAGTTCGCCGAGCGTGATCTTCCAGTTCTCGTTCACTTTTCCCACTTCCGTTCAGTTCCCGGCCGGCACGCGCAGCCCGTCGAGGGCCACCGCGAGCACGTCGTCGGCGAGCGTCTCGGCATCCTCCGGGCCTTCCGGCCGGTACCACTCCACGATCGAGTTGACCATGCCGAACAACAGGCGGGTCACGATTCGAGGGTCGATGTCGCTGCGCAGGGAGCCTTCGTCGCGAGCTTCCGTCACGAGCGCCGACACGGCCCGGTCGAAGGCGCGTCGTCGGGCCAGCGCGGTGCGTTCGACGACCGTGTTTCCGCGCACCCGAAGCAGCAGGGTCACGTAGGGCAGGCGGGAGGTCAGAACCTCGACGGCCCCGCGCAGCACCCAGGCCAGCCGGTCGATCGCCGGGCCGACCCGGGCGTTCTCGTCCCGCAGCACCCCTTCGAGCCCGTCGAGGGCCTCGTCGAGGGCCAGCTCCAGCACCTCCTCCTTCGAGGAGAAGTGGTGGTAGATCGCCGATTTCGACAGGAACAGCCGCGTCGCGAGCACGCCCATCGACGTCGCGTCGTAGCCGAACTCGTTGAACGCGGCGACCGCGACCTCGAGAATGGCGCGTTGGTCATAGCCGGGACGGCCGCGTTTGGTGACAGGTCGCTCAGACATTACCGAGAAGTCTCTCACGACCCGGCCCGCCCGCGTCGAGGCGCGGGCGAACCGGCGTCGAAACGCCCTTCCCGGGAAAAGCGCAGTACGGCCCGCTCAGCGCAGGTCGTAGACACGCTTGTGCTTGCCGGTGCTGCGCTCGAGGGTTCCGGGTTCGACGATCAGAACGCTCACGCTGGACCCGATCAGGTCCTTGATCCGGTGGATCAGCAGCGCGGCGGCGATGTCGGAGGATGCGTTGGTCGCGTGCTCGTGCCGTTCGATCCGCACGGTCAGCTCGTCCATTCGGTTCGGCCGGGTCAGTTCGATCACGAAGTGCGGGGAGAGGTGCTCGATGCCGAGCACGATCTCCTCGATCTGGGTCGGGAACAGGTTGACGCCGCGAAGGATGATCATGTCGTCGTTGCGGCCGGTGATCTTCTCCATCCGGCGCATGCCGGGGCGGGCGGAGCCGGGCAGCAGGCGGGTCAGGTCGCGGGTGCGGTAACGGATGACCGGGAAGGCCTCCTTGGTCAGCGACGTGAACACGAGCTCGCCCTGGGTCCCGTCCGGGAGCACCAGGCCGGAGTCGCCGTCGATGATCTCGGGCAGGAAGTTGTCCTCCCACAGGTGGGGGCCGTCCTTGGTCTCGATGCACTCGTTGCCGACGCCCGGGCCCATGACCTCGCTGAGGCCGTAGATGTCGAGGGCGTCGAAGTCGAGGCGGTCTTCGAGCTCGAGGCGCATCTGGTTGGTCCACGGCTCGGCGCCGAGCACGCCGGCCTTGAGGCTGGACGAGCGCGGGTCCATGCCGGCCGCGACCATGGCATCCGTGATGGTGAGGAGGTAGCTGGGGGTGGACATGATCACGTCGGGCTGGAAGTCCTGGATCATCTTGACCTGCTTGTTGGTCTGCCCGCCGGACATCGGGATCGTGGTGGCGCCGAGCGCCTCGATGCCCGCGTGCGCGCCGAGCCCGCCGGTGAACAGGCCGTAGCCGTAGGCGTTGTGCACGCGCATGCCGGGGCGCACGCCCGAGGCGCGGAGGCTCCGCGCCACCAGGCCGGCCCACATCTTGAGGTCGTTCTTGGTGTAGCCGACGACGGTCGGCAGCCCGGTGGTGCCGGAGGAGGTGTGGATGCGGGCGACCTGGTCCATCGGCACCGCGAACATGCCGAACGGGTAGGAGACGCGCAGGTCGTCCTTCGTGGTGAACGGCAGCAGCGACACGTCATCCAGGGTGCGGATGTCATCGGGGTGCACGCCGACCTCGTCGAACTTGCGGGTGTAGAGCGGCACGTTCTGGTACGCGAGGCGCACGGTCTTCTGCAGCCGGGTCAGCTGCAGCGCCTGCAGCTCGTCCCGGGACATGCGCTCTTCCAGGTCGAGTTCATCCTGGGCCGGAGCGTGCAAGCGGGTCTTGGTCATCGTTGACATGAGGCCTCCTGGTGGAAGTGAATTAGTGAGCGGCGGTGCCGGGGAGAGGAAAATTGGTGGTGCGGCTGCGGCCGCGGAATTCCGCGATCGGCACGTTGTGCTCGGTGGCGACCCGCACGTCGTAGAGGCCGGAGCGGCCGCTCTTGGTGCGCAGCACGGCGGTCGCGGTCAGGGTCTGCCCGACGGTGGTCGGCTTCAGGAAGGTGATGTCGGCGCCCGACGCGAGCGTCACGTGGTGGTCGTCGTTGCAGGCGATCGCGAACGCGGTGTCGGCCAAGGCGAAGACGATCCCGCCGTGGGTGACATCGAATCCGTTCATCATGTCGTCCCGCAGGAGCATGGACACGACGGCCCGGCCCGGCTCGGATGCGTGCACGACCATCCCGAGAGCGGCGGACGCCCGGTCGTTCATCATCATTGCCCCGTTGGAGGGAGGTGGAGCATCCGTCATGTGGTTCTCCTCATTGAGTTCCGTGTGAATTGAGTTCCGTGTGCCGCAACCGCAACACGTGGTTGTGGGGCTAGTAGGGAAACCATATACTAACTGAACGATCGGTTGGTAAAACTTCGCCAAGCCCAGGAGTCAAAGATGACAATCCCGCCAGTTCCCTACGCTATCGCCCCGGAGAGTACCGACACGGTCTCCGCCGAGGAACAGCAGTTCAACGACCTGATTGCCGCCGATTCACGAATCGAGCCGCGCGATTGGATGCCGGAGGGCTATCGCAAGACCCTCATCCGGCAGATTTCCCAGCACGCGCACTCCGAGATCATCGGGATGCAGCCGGAAGGCAACTGGATCACCCGGGCGCCCAGCCTGAAGCGCAAGGCGATCCTGCTGGCCAAGGTGCAGGATGAGGCCGGTCACGGTCTCTACCTCTACTCCGCCGCGCAGACCCTCGGCATCAGCCGCGACCTGATGACCGAGCAGCTGATTGCCGGCAAGGCCCGCTACTCGTCGATCTTCAACTACCCGAGCCCCACCTGGGCCGACATGGGCTCGATCGGCTGGCTCGTCGACGGCGCCGCGATCTGCAACCAGGTGCCGCTGTGCCGGGCGTCCTACGGCCCGTACGGCCGCGCCATGGTGCGCATCTGCAAGGAAGAGTCCTTCCACCAGCGCCAGGGCTTCGAGATCCTGCTCGAGCTGATGAACGGAACGCCCGCCCAGCGCGAGATGGCCCAGGAATCGGTCAACCGCTGGTACTGGCCGGCCCTGCAGATGTTCGGACCGCCCGACGACGACTCGCCCAACTCGGCGCAGTCGATGGCCTGGAACATCAAGCGGTTCTCCAACGACGAACTGCGCCAGCGCTTCGTCGGAATGCTCGTGCCGCAGGCCGAGGTGCTCGGCGTCACGCTGCCGGACCCGGACCTGCGCTGGAACGAAGAAAAAGGTGTGTACGACATGGGTGAAATCGACTGGACCGAATTCCACGAGGTCCTCGCGGGCCGCGGGCCGGCGAATGCGCGGCGCCTCCAGCGCCGCCGCGACGCACACAACGAGGGCCAGTGGGTGCGTGAGGCTGCTGCCGCGTACGCCGCGAAGCAGGCCGTGAAGGCGGTCGCATAATGAGCGCTCCCGGTGCATCCGAGAAGGAGATCTGGCCCCTCTGGGAGGTTTTCGTGCGCTCCAGCCGCGGAATCAGCCACACCCACGTGGGCTCCCTGCACGCCCCCGACGCCACCCTCGCGGTGCGCAACGCCCGTGACCTCTACACCCGCCGCAACGAGGGTGTCTCGATCTGGGTCGTGCCCGCCGACGCGATCACCACGAGCGACCCGGATGCCAAGGGTGCGTTCTTCGAATCGCCCGCCGGCAAGAACTACCGCCACGCCAGCTACTACACGAAGAGTGAAGGGGTGAAGCACCTGTGAGCGACACCATCGAGCAGGACGCATACGGCCACGTCGACGTCGATCAGGTCGAGCTCTCCGCCGAACTGGTCGAAGCGGCATCCGTCGCCTCGCACGACGTCGCCGAATACGCGCTCTGGCTGGGCGACGACTCCCTGGTTCTGGCCCAGAACCTGGGCTGGTGGATCTCCCGCGCCCCTGAACTGGAAGAGGACATCGCCCTCGGCAACATCGCCCTGGACCTGATCGGGCACGCCCGTTCGCTGCTGCACTACGCCGGCGCCGAATCGGACCGCACCGAGGACGACCTGGCCTACTGGCGCGACGAACCCCAGTGGCGCTCCGCGCACCTGTTCGAACAGCCCAACGGCGACTTCGCCCACACGATCGCCCGACAGTTCATCGCCGCGCACTACCTGTTCGAGCTGTACAGCGCTCTGATGGAGTCGACGGATGCGACGCTCGCCGCGATCGCCGCGAAGGCGGTCAAGGAGGTCGACTATCACCGCGACCACTCCATCCAATGGGTGCTGCGCCTCGCGCAGGGCACCGAGGAATCCCGCCGGCGCATGATCACGGGCCTCTCCGACCTGTGGCCGTTCGTCGAAGAGCTCTTCGTCGACGAGCCGCTGATCGACCGGCTCGAGGGCGTCGCCGTTCGACCGTCCACCCTGGAGGCCACGGTTCTGGCCGCCATGCTCCCCGTCCTCGCCGAAGCCGAGCTCGAGGTTCCCCGCGGCTTCATCTCCTCCGGGGGCGGCCGCCGCGGCGACCACTCCGAGAACCTCGGGCCGCTGCTCGCCGAGATGCAGGTGCTGGCCCGGGCGCACCCCGACGCGAAATGGTAGACGTGGCATCGATCGCCCGTCCGCGCCCGAGCGACGCGGCCTCGCAACGGGCCTGGGACATCGCCGCCGAGGTCTGCGACCCCGAGGTGCCCGTGCTCACGATCGAGGACCTCGGCGTGCTGCGGTCGGTCGCCGTGACCGCGGACGGCACCCACGTCATCCTGACGCCGACCTACAGCGGATGCCCGGCGATGGAAGCCATGCGCGACGACGTCACCACGGCGCTCACCGGCGCCGGCTATGACAACGTCACCGTGGAGCTCGTGCTCTCCCCGGCCTGGACCACCGACTGGATGAGCGAAGAGGGCAAGGCGAAGCTGGTCAGCTACGGCATCGCCGCTCCGACCGGTCACTCCGGCGTGCGCCCGACCGGCACCGTCCGGCTCCAGCTCGCGGTCAAGTGCCCGCGCTGCTCCTCACTGAATACGCGGGAACTCGCCCGCTTCGGTTCGACGTCGTGCAAGGCACTCTACGAGTGCCGCGACTGCCTCGAACCGTTCGACTACTTCAAGGTGTTGTAACCATGGCCGCACTCAATCTGGGCAGTACCGATTCCCGAACGACCGTCACCGTCCTCGACGAGGGCTCCGACGAGGGCGCCCCCGCCGCGGGCACGAAACGCCGCGCCCGGTTCCATACCCTGACCGTGGCCGACGTGCGCCAGCTCACCCAGGACAGCGTCGAGGTGACCTTCGCGGTCCCCGAGGAGCTGCAGGGGGAGTTCGACTACGACCCCGGGCAGCACCTGGCCCTCCGCGCCACCATCGATGGCCGCGAGCTGCGCCGCAGCTACTCGATCTGCCGCCCCCGCGCGGTGGGATCGGTCAGCGTCGCCATCAAGCGCGACCTCGGCGGCGTCTTCTCCAGCTGGGCGAACACCGAACTGCGCGCCGGGGACCAGATCGACGTGATGAGTCCGCAGGGCACCTTCACCACCGCCCTGGACTCCCTCGACGACAAGCACATCGTCGGCATCGCCGCCGGCAGCGGCATCACGCCGCTGATGTCGCTCGCGCACACGGTGCTCGAACGCTCCGACAGCTCGCGCTTCACCCTCGTCTACACGAACCGCACCGCACTCGACGTGATGTTCCTCGACGAACTCGCCGACCTCAAGGACAAGTACCCGGCCCGGCTGGCACTGCACCACGTGCTCTCCCGCCAGACCCGGTCCTCGTCGCTGCTTTCCGGCCGGATCGACGAGGAGAAGCTGCGCCTGATGCTGGCCAACATCATCCGTCCCGCCGCGGTCGACGAGTGGTTCCTCTGCGGCCCGTTCGAGCTGGTGCAGCTGTGCCGGGACACCCTGGAGAGCGTGGACGTCGAGCCGAGCCACATCCGGTTCGAGTTGTTCACGACCGGGGAGCCGACGCACGCCGCCGGCGACACCGGGCGGCCGGTCATCGTCGGGATCGGCGACAAGACCTTCGAGATCGAGTTCACCCTCGACGGCGAGAGCGCCACGGTGACCACGCCGGTCAACGCGCACGAGAGCATCCTGAACGCCGCCCTGCGCGTGCGCCCCGACGTCCCGTTCGCCTGTGCCGGGGGAGTGTGCGGCACCTGCCGCGCCAAGCTCGTCAGCGGTGACGTCACGATGACCGAGAACTACGCCCTGGAGCCCGACGAGATCGCCCGCGGCTACGTGCTCACCTGCCAGTCGCACCCCACGACCGACAAGGTCGTCGTCGACTACGACGTATAGCGCCCGTTGGAGCGCCAGCAGAAGCGCGCGTTGAAGCGCTAATAAATAGGTACGGCGCGCAAGCGCAGAAAGCGGTTCCCGTGATCGATCTGACCATCACGGACGACGTTGCCTACGTCGTCCTGAACGCCCCGGACAAGTTGAACGCCCTCGACCAGGCGGCCCTGGCCGACCTCGAGGCCGCCTACGAGACCGCGGAGGCGGCGGGTGTGCGCGCCCTCGTGCTGCGCGGCGAGGGGCGGGCGTTCTGCGCCGGCCGCGACATCTCGGGCGTCGACCCGCGCGACGACGACGTGATGGGTTTCCTGGGGGGACTCGTCACCCCGCTGTTGCAGCGGATGAGCGCGTTCCCGGCCCCCACCTTCGCCGCCGCGCACGGGGCGTGCCTCGGCGTGGGCCTCGGGCTGCTGATCGCCACGGATGTCGTCTACGTCGCCGACACCGCGAAGATCGGGTCCCCGTTCGCGAACCTCGGCGCCACCCTCGACTCGGGCGGGCACGCCCTGTTCGTGGAGCGGCTCGGCGCGCATCGCACGCTCGACCTGATCTACTCAGGCCGCCTCATGTCGGGAGCGGAGGCCGTGGCCTCCGGCCTGTTCAGCCAGGTCTTCCCGGCCGACCAGGTCACGGATGCCACGGAGCGGGCCGCCGAGCGGGCCGCGCATGGTGCGACGCAGGCGTTCCTCGCCAGCAAGGAACTGGTGCGCGCCCTCCGGGACGATCGCCTCGGTCTCTGGCAGAGTGTCGCGGCGGAGAACCGGGCCCAGGCGGCGCTCTGCGACACCGCGGACTATCGCGAGGGCTTTGCCGCCTTCCAGCAGAAGCGCAAGCCCGTCTTCACCGGCCGCGACTGACCCCGCTCACCCCGCTCACCCCGCTCACCCCGCTCACCCCGCTCACCCTAACCGCCAGACCCGATGTCGTGTGAACCAATTCGACGGAGATTTTGCGTTAAAAAGGGTTTCCGGAGGTGTTCGGGGCAATTTTTGGCAAAATCTCCGTCGAATTCGTTAGTTGCCCGTGCCCGGCGGGCCTAAATGCCGGCCGCGTTCAGAGGCCGCGACTGACCGGATCATCCCCGCGCGTCCCGGCCACGCGCGTCCTACGCCGCTGCGCTGGTGGCACGCCATGCGCGAAGCGGCGCAGCACCCGCGTAGCCCCCCCCGGCGCCTGACGACGGATGCCCCGGGCGAGAACAGAGGAGGGGTGCGCATCCGCAGATGCGCACCCCTCCTCCTTCGAGCTCGCGTGCGTTGCCGTAGTGGGCAGCCCGCGCTTCGCAACCGGCCCGCTACGCGGCCGCGCCGCCCAGGTACGCGTTGTGCACCTCGGGCAGTTCCACCAGTTCGGCCGGCGTCCCCGTGAGCGCCACCCGTCCTCGGTGCATGACGACCGCGCGATGCGCGATCTTGAACGAGGCGCGCACGTTCTGTTCCACGAGGAGCACCGCGAGCTGCTTCTCGACGCAGAGCCGGGAGAGCACCTCCATGATCTCGGCGACCACCTTCGGCGCCAGTCCGATCGACGGCTCGTCCAGCATGATCGCGGTCGGGTCGGCCATCAGGCCGCGCCCGATGGCCACCATCTGCTGCTCGCCGCCCGAGAGCGTACCGGCGGCCTGACCCATGCGGGTCCGCAGCCGGGGGAACAAATCGAGGATCGACTCGACGTCACCGTTGCCCTTCTTCGTCCAGGCGCCCAGCATCAGGTTGTCACGCACCGAGAGGGTGGGGAAGCAGAGCCGGTTCTCGGGCACGTGGGTCAGGCCGAAGCCCGCCATCTTCTCCGAGGGCTTGCCGGTGATCGTGCGGCCCTCGAGGGTCACGCTGCCCGCGGTGGGCCGGATCTGGCCGCTCACGGCCCGCAGCAGGGTCGTCTTGCCGGCCCCGTTCGAACCAACGACGGCCACGATTTCCCCGCGCGCCACCTCGAAGGAGACCTGGTGCAGCACCGCGAGCTTCCCATAGCCGGCGTCGAGGCCGGAAACGATTAGCGTCATGCGTGCTCCTCCAACTCGATCAGTTCCGCTTCGGCCTCATCGAGGTCCGTGCCCAGGTAGGCCACCACGACGGCCGGGTCGTTGCGAACCGACTCCGGGTCTCCGTGTGCGATGAGCACGCCGTCGTCGAGAACCGCGACGTGGTCAGCGAGGCTCATCACCTGCGCCACATCGTGCTCGACGAGCACGATCGTGAGCCCGGCGGCCCGCAACCGCCGCAGCAGCTCGGCCATCACGTCGCGTTCCGCGCCGGACAGGCCGGCCATCGGCTCGTCGAGCAGCAGCAGGGCCGGCTCGGCGGCCAGGGCCCGGCAGACCTCCATGATGCGCTGCTTGCCGAACGAGAGGTCCGAGGCCGAGTCGTCCGCGGCATCCGTCAGCCTCATCGACGCCAGGATCTCGTAGGACGCGGCGCGGTGGGCGCTCTGCTCGCTCGATTGCAGTCCCAGCATGCCGCGGAGCACGCCGGCGCTGCCCTTGCGATACCGGCCCATGTACACATTGCCGACGACATCCGTCGACGTGAACACCTGCAGGTTCTGGAACGTGCGGGTCAGCCCGTGCGCGGCGGCCACGTGCGGTTTGCGGCCGGAGATGACCTGACCGAGGAACGTGACCGTGCCGGAAGTCGGGGTCAGGGCACCGGAGATCATGTTGAAGCAGGTCGTCTTCCCGGCACCGTTGGGCCCGATCAGACCCAGGATGCTGCCGGCCGGCACAGAGAGGCTGACATCGTTGACAGCGACGACACCCCCGTAGCGCTTGGTGAGGCCGGAGATCACGAGGATCGGCTCGCCGGCCGCGACCGGAGTGCTGACCGCCGGGAGCTGCGGGATCGTCGTGTCGTCCTCAGCGGCGTGCGCATGCGCGTCGACGGGCGGGCGCTTCCCCCCGAACGGCAGCTTCTGCCACAGGGTGGTCGCGGCCTGGAAGAGGCCGCCGGGGAGCAGCAGGATCACCAGGATCAGCACGATGCCGTAGCCGAGCAGCTGCACCTCGCCGGTGGCGCCGGGGAAGATGGCCGGGATGATGTCGCGCATGCCCTCGCCGAGGAACTGAACGAGGAAGGCGCCGGCGACGGCGCCCCAGACCGATCCGAGGCCACCGATGACGACCATCAGCAGGATCGAGACCGACAGGTGGAATTCGGAGGTCGACGGGCTCACGATCGCGACCTGGTACGCGTAGAAGACGCCGCCGAGGCCGGCGAACCCGGCGGAGAGCACGAAGACCTTCAGCCGCAGGGCGTAGGTGTTGACGCCGAGGCTCTCGGCGGCGAGTTCGGAGTCGTTGACGGCCGAGAGGGCGCGACCGGCGCGGCTGCGGGTGAGGTTGAGGGCCAGGATCAGCCCGATCACCACGAACGGCGTCACGAACCAGAGGAAGAACCCGTTGTTGTCGATCGGGATCCCGAAGACCGTGGGCCGCGAGATGCCGTAGATGCCCGTGGTGCGTCCGGTGACGTCCCATTCGCGCACGCCGATCATCACGATGAAGCCCAGTCCCAGGGTCGCCAACGCGAGGTAGTGGCCGCGCAGGCGCATCAGCGGAAGGCCGACGAGCAGGGCGACCAGCATCGCGGCGAGGACGCCGATGGTGGCCGCGACCGGACCGGGCAGATCGAGCTTGGTCAGCAAGATCGCGTGCGTGTACGCACCGATCGCGAAGAACGCGGCCTGCCCGAGGCTGACCTGCCCGGCCAGGCCCATCAGCAGGTTGAGCCCGATGGCCGGCAGGGCGAAGATCATCGCGAACACGACGATGTTCATGACCGAGGAACTGGCCGTGAAGGGGACCACGATCATCAGAACGACGAGGACGCCGCAGCCGATGAGCATGCTCTTGTTGTTCATCCAGAAACGGGCTCCGGGGGAGCGCATCCCGGCGGGGACCGGTGTGGTTGCATGTGTCATTTCGCTACACCCTGACCGCTGTGGGCTTGAGAACGAGGCCCTGGGGACGGACGACGAGCACAAGGATGAGGATGAGGAAGGCGGCGCCGTCCCTCAGGCCGGATGCGACATAGCCGGCCACGTAGGCCTCGATCATGCCGAGCAGGAGTGCCCCGACGATCGCCGCACGGAAGGAGACGAATCCGCCGAGGACGGCGGCGACGAAGCCCTTGAGCCCGAGCAGCACGCCACCGGACCAGAGGGAGAGGTAGATCGGGGAGGCCACCACACCGGCGACCGCCCCGACGAATCCTGCAATCGCGAACGCCAGCACCGACGCGGCAACGGGGGAGATCCCCACGATGCGCGCCGCGACGGGCTGCTCCGCACACGCCCTCAACGCCTTGCCCCAGCGGGACTTCTCGTAGAAGAGCACGATTCCCCCGCCGACCACGACGAGGGCGCCGATCATCCAGAATTCCTGCGAACGGATGCTCACGCCACCGATCAGGATGTTGGTCCCCGGGAACAGGGGCACCCCCTTGGCCTCCGGACCCCAGGCCAGCAACATGATCGCCTGCAGCAGCGTGGAGACGCCGAGGGTCAGGATGATGGACGTGAGCGGAGTCAGCTTCTTCACCCTCGCGATGATCAGCCGTTCCATCGCGATGGCCACGAGGGTCACCGTGAGGATGGCGACCAGCACCCCGAGGAAGAGGGGCATGCCCGCCGCGACGAGCCAGGCGGAGCCCAGGCCGGCCAGCATCGCGAACTCGCCCTGGGCGATGTTGATGACGTGGCGCACGGTGTAGACGGCGATCAGCCCGACGGCGAGCAGGGCGTACACAGATCCCTGTGAAAGCCCTGCCACCGTCAGTTGCAGGAAATCAGTGAGCACAATCAGTCCTTGAGGAGGTTCCAGCGACCATCCTCGGCCTCAGCCAGGATGAGGGCGGAGGCGTCAAGGCCGGAGTGGTTCTTCGCGGTCATCTTGAAGACCCCCGAGATGCCGGTCCACTTGGCGGTCTCGAGCTCGGTGCGCAGGGCCTCGGGGTCGGTGCCGACCGCGTCGATCGCGTTCACGGCGATGTGCCAGGCGTCGAATGCGTGGCCGGCGAAACCGGAGGGCTGCTCGCTGTAGGCCTTGCTGTAGTCCGCCTTGAACTGGTCGATGACCGTGCTCTGGGGGTTGTCGGCAGCCAGCTGGTCGGCTACGAGCAGGCGGCCCATCGGGGCGATGACGCCGTTGGCGGCGTCACCGGCAGCGTCGAAGAACGCCTGGTTCGAGATGCCGTGCGAGTGGTAGACCGGCTTGTTCACGCCGAGCTGCACGTAGGCCTTCTGGGCCAGGCCGGCGGAGGGGTTGATGCCCCAGATGATGACGGCGTCCGCGTCCGAGCCGCGCACATTGGTCATCTGCGGGGTGAAGTCGGTGGCGCTCGGCTCGAAGGCCTCCGTCATGACGAGGGTGATGCCGCGCTCGGCGCCGAGCTTCGTGATGTAGTCCGCGACCCCTTCGCCGAATCCGGTGGCGTCGCGAACGAGGGCGAGCTTGGTGTAGCCCTTGGCCTTGGCGTCGTCGAGGATGCGCTCGATCACCACCACGTCGTTCTGCGCGGTCTTGAAGACCCACTGGGAGCCCTCGACGATGGCGATGTTGGCGGCGACGGAGATCATCGGGACCTTCGCGGCTTCGGCGATGGGGCGCATGGCCAGGCTGGGCCCGGTGCGTGAGGCGCCGATGATGAGGTCGACCTTGTCGCTCTCGATCAGCTTGCTGGTGGCCTTGGCCGCGCCGTCTTCGGTCGACTGGTTGTCGACGATCGTGAGCTCGACGTCGCGGCCGTCGATGCCGCCGTCGGCGTTGAGCTGCTTGGCCAGCATGGTGAGGGTGTTCTGCTCGGGGACGCCGAGGCTGGCGCCGACGCCGGTGACGTCGAGAACGGCGCCGATCTTGATCGGCTCTGCCTCCGCGGCGGGGTCGGCGTCAGCCGTTCCCCCGAGGTTCGAGGTGCTGCATCCGGCCAGCGCAAGGGCTGTGACGACGGCAATCGGCGCGATGAAACGCAGACGAGACTTCTTCATTGGAATCTCCTTCAGAGGAACAGATAATTAGTGACCGACCAGTCGTTCACTAATTCAGGTGTGGCCTGACAGTATCGTGGCGCCATCGTTCGGGGCAAGGGTCTCGGACGTACTCGTTGGTAACGAGTGGGTGACGTTCCGCGCCGTCAGGCCAGGGCGAGCATGCCGGCCGCCGCCAGTGCCAGCGCCAGGCCCAGCCACTGAACCGGGGCGATCCGTTCCCGGAGCACCACGGCGGCGAGCAGGATCGTGCCGGCCGGATACATGGCCGTCAATACGCTCATCACGCTCAGATCACCGGCACGGATGCCCAGCAGCAGCAGGAAATTGGCGACCACATCGACCACGCCGCAGGCGGCCGCGAGGCGCAGGCCTATGAACAGGGTCGACCGGCGGTGGGACGTGGCGTCGGCATTCGTCTGGGTGTCGGCACTGGCATTCGCGATCGCGTCGGCTCCCGCCTCGCCGGTCGTCGCCGGCAGGGTCCCGGCGACCGTGAGCGCGCGGCGCCGGCGCAGCGCGACCAGGGCAAGCAGCCCGACGACGGCGAACATGATCGACCCGTTCACCGCGCGGTTCAGCACCAGTGGAACGAGTCCGCTGTCCTCGGGAGTCAGGTCGATCATGATCATGAAGGCGCCGATCATGGCTCCCGAACCCAGTGCCATCAGCACGCCGATCAGGCTCGGCCGCACTGCGCCGCGCTCCGGCACGAAGCCAACGAGCACAACCGCGAGCAGGGCGAGACCCAGCGCCCAGTAGCCGATCGGAGCCAGCCGGTCGCCGCCCGCGAGCCCCACGGTCGCCGGCACCACCGCCGACACCACGGCGGTGAGGGGGGAGAGGATGCTCATCGGCCCGATCGCGAGGCAGGCGTAGAGCAGGGAGATGGCGATGGCGCCGCTGACTCCGGACGCCGCGCCCCAGAGCACGGCCTCGGCCGACCAGGCTCCGCCCACGAACGGCAGGAAGAGCAGCAGGGCGACCAGCCCCGAGGTCGCCGCGACCGCCGTCGCCAGCACCGAACTGATGCGCTTGGCGGCCAGGCCGCCCAGGAAGTCGGCGCTGCCGAAAATGAGCGCGCCGGTCAGGCCCAGAACAGCGGTAAGCATAGAACCAGAGCCTACCGATCGGAGGCCCATGCCGCCGCCCGCGGCGGCTTAGGCTCGAGTAATGCGAAGAAACAAGGTTCAGCGCCGATCTGTCCGAGTGCTCCTGGGTGCCGGCCTGGTCGCGGCGGCGCTGGGCTGGTCGGCCTCCCCGGCGCTCGCGCACAACGATGCGGTCGAGTACTCGCCGGCGGAGGGCGCGGTCGTCACCGAGCAGCCCGGGATGTTCCGGGTGACGACGAACGACGAGTTGGTCGACCTGGGCGAGGGTTCCGGTCGCGCCATGGCGATCAGCGGTCCGGCGGACGCGACCACGCCGCTGTACTACGGCGACGGCTGCGTCACGCTGGCCGGTCCCAGCATCGAGACCACGGCCCAGCTCGGGCAGCCGGGCGAATACACCGTCACCTGGCAGGCGGTGTCGGCCGACGGGCATCCGGTGTCCGAGGAGTATTCGTTCACCTGGCAGCCGGCCGAGGGGCAGGCCCTGGCGGCCGGGTCTGCGGCGGTGCCGACCTGCGGCCAGGCCGCCGGGTCGACGGATGCCACAGCCGCTCCGGCCGAGCCCGGGGGCACCGTTCCCGACGCCGCCTGGATCTCCGCCGCTGCCGCCGCAGTGGTCCTCGCCGGGGCCGTCGCCCTCTTCGCGATCCGCCGCCGCACCCGGCGCACACCATGATCGCCCGCGCAGCCCGAATAGCACGTCACTCCTGTCGGCTCCTGGGCGGCCGTGTCGGAGGTCGCAGGTAGAGTTACCGGGTGAGTTGGAACGCCGAAATACCGTGGGATCCTGACGAGTTCGAACCACCCGACGAGTTCGACGCACCCCCGCCACCCGACGGCTATTCCGGCGGCGCGACCGCGTGGGAGTCCGCCCCGGCAGGCCTGAGCGGCGCCGGCCCGGCCCCCCAGCGTCCGGCGGTCGCCCCGCCGCGCCGCGCCTCCGCGAAATTCGGGACCGCCGCCGAGGCGCTGCACACCGTCTTCGGCTACGACTCCTTCCGCGGCGAGCAGGCCGCGATCATCGACCAGTTGATCGGCGGCGGTGACGCGGTCGTGCTGATGCCCACCGGCGGCGGCAAGAGCCTCTGCTACCAGATCCCCTCGCTGGTGCGCGAGGGAACCGGCATCGTCATCTCGCCGTTGATCGCGCTGATGCAGGACCAGGTCGACGCGCTGACCGCGGTCGGCGTGCGCGCCGCATTCCTCAATTCCAGCCAGGATGCCGCCGCCCGCGGCCAGGTCGAACGCGATTACCTCGCCGGCAACCTCGACCTGCTCTACGTCGCCCCCGAGCGGCTCTCCTCCGAAGCCACGAAACGCTTCCTCGACCGCGGCACCATCGCCTTGTTCGCCATCGACGAGGCACACTGTGTCTCCCAGTGGGGGCACGACTTCCGTCCCGACTACCTGGCCCTGTCCGAGCTCGCCGACCGCTGGCCCGACGTGCCCCGCATCGCCCTCACCGCCACGGCCACCGACGCCACCCACAAAGAGATCACCACCCGCCTGCAGCTGGGTGAGGCCCGCCACTTCGTCGCCAGCTTCGACCGGCCGAACATCCAGTACCGCATCGTCGGCAAGGCCGAGCCGCGCAAGCAGCTGCTCGCCTTCATCAAGGCCGAGCACCCCACGGATGCCGGCATCGTCTACGCCCTCAGCCGCAAGACCGTCGAGGCGACCGCCGACTTCCTGCGGCAGAACGGTCTCAACGCCCTGCCGTACCACGCGGGCCTGGACCAGGGTCTGCGCGCCCGCACCCAGTCCCGGTTCCTCCGCGAAGACGGCGTGATCATCGTCGCCACCATCGCGTTCGGGATGGGAATCGACAAGCCGGATGTGCGCTTCGTCGCCCACATCGACCTGCCCAAGTCGGTCGAGGGTTACTACCAGGAGACCGGCCGCGCCGGCCGCGACGGCCTGCCCTCCACCGGTTGGCTCGCCTACGGCCTGCAGGACGTCGTGCAGCAGCGCCGCATGATCGACGAGTCGCCCGGAGACCTCGGGCACCGCCGCAAACTCTCCGCGCACCTCGACGCGATGCTCGCGCTCTGCGAGACCGTGAGCTGCCGCCGGGTGAACCTGTTGCGCTACTTCGGCCAGTCCAGCGAACCCTGCGGCAACTGCGACACCTGCCTCGAGCCCCCCGACGGCTGGGACGGCACCGTCCCCGCCCAGAAACTGCTCTCCACCGTGGTGCGCCTGCTCCGGGAGCGCAACCAGCGCTTCGGCGCCGGCCAGCTGATCGACATCCTGCGCGGCAAGGTCACCCCGCGCACCACCCAGCACAGCCACGACCAGCTGGCCACCTGGGGGATCGGCGCCGACCTCAGCGACCAGCAGTGGCGCGGCGTCGTGCGGCAGTTGCTGGCCCAGGGCTTCCTGGCCACCTCCGGCGAATACGGCACCCTGGTGCTCACGGATGCCGCGGCCGAGGTTCTCGCGGGCCGCCGCACCGTGGAGCTCCGTACCGAGCCCGAACGCGCCGCCCGCCCGGCCGCCGGCGTGCGCAAGGGTGCGGCGAAGGCGGCCGCGGCCGATCTCAGCCCGGAACAGGGCACGCTGTTCGAGGCGCTGCGGGTCTGGCGCTCCGCCCAGTCCAAGGAGCAGGGCGTGCCCGCGTACATCGTCTTCGGCGACGCCACCCTGCTCGCAATCGCCGCGACCCGGCCGGTCTCCCTGGCCGACCTGGACGGCATCTCCGGCGTGGGCGCCAAGAAGCTGGAAGCATACGGTTCCGCCATCCTCGAGGTCGTCGCGGCCGGCGCCTGACCCGCGTCGCCGCTGCACCGATCCCGGTCCTGCCGTGAACCGGCGAAATGGCGCCGGACCGAGTAGAACTGAGTCATGGACTGGACCGAGTACTTCGACACGCAGACCGGCCGGCCGCCGCGGTCGGTGCTGCTGCGCACCCTGGGCCTGCGCGGCGACTCGGGGCCGGGCACCGCGGTCGACCTGGGCTGCGGTGAGGGCACCGAGACCCGGCACCTGCTCGCCGCCGGCTGGCGCGTGCACGCGTTCGACGCCGACCCGGGCGCCGAGGCGCGGGTGCGGGGTGCCCTGGACCGCCCCCGGGCCGAGCGCCTGACCTTCCATTCGGCGCGGTTCGAGGACTTCCCCGCGCTTCCCGCCGCCGATCTCGTCTATGCGGGTTTCTCCTTGCCCTTCTGCGACCCGAAAGCGTTCCCCGGGCTCTGGACGGGCATCCGCGGAGCCCTGAACCCGGGCGCCTGGTTCGCCGGCGAGTTCTTCGGCCCCCACGACGCCTGGGCCGGTCGCGCCGACATGAACTTCCACGACCGGGAAGGGGTCGATGCCCTGCTGGCCGGCCTGGACCTCGTCGACGTGATCGAAGACGACCGCCCCGGCCAGTCCGCGTTCGGTCCCCGGCACTGGCACGTCTTCCACGTCATCGCCCGCGCCTGACCCTGCCCCCACGCCCAGCCCGGCTCTAACCAATTCGACGGAGATTTTGAGTTAAAACCACGTTTTCGGCCATTTCTGGGTTCGTTTCGGCAAAATCTCCGTCGAATTGGTTCGGGCGGGAGGGCGCCGGAGGGGAGCCCTAACCCGCCCCGTTTGTGGGTATGGGTGAAGCCAGGCCGGTAAGCATTGTGGGGAAGCTACAAGACGGATGCCGCGCCGAGCATGCTTTGTTGTAGCCCCGTCACGCACTATTTCCCCCGCTTGCACGAGCGACCTAACGTATAAGAAAATTTCGAGTTCGCGCGAAGACGAAGGACCAATGATGGTTGACACTGCCCAGCGCTCCAGCAACAAGACCCCCGCCCGCCCCACGGGAACCCCTGCCGTGACCCCCGGCGTCGACACCGGCCCGGTGCTGATCGCCGGCCAGTCCGGCGCTCCCACGATTGACCTGGAGTCGCTGAACCGGCGGCTCCTCGGCACCTGGGCGGACGTGCGCCTGAAGGCCCGCGAGCTCACCGCCCGCCCCGACCTGCAGCGGATCGAAGGCCAATCCATGGCCGAGCACCGTGCGCGCGTGCTGGGTCAGCTCAAAATCCTCGCCGAGAACGGACACGTGCACCGCGCGTTCCCGGCCCACCTCGGCGGCGCCGACGACCACGGCGGCAACATCGCCGGGTTCGAGGAGCTGGTCACGGCCGACCCGAGCCTGCAGATCAAGGCGGGCGTGCAGTGGGGACTGTTCGGGGCTGCGGTGCTGCACCTCGGCACCGGGAAGCACCACGACGCCTACCTGCCGGGCATCATGACGCTGGAGGTGCCCGGCGTGTTCGCGATGACCGAGACCGGCCACGGCTCCGACGTCGCCGCCATCGGCACGACGGCCACCTACGACCCGGCCACGCAGGAGTTCGTCATCGACACCCCGTTCCGCGCGGCGTGGAAGGACTACCTCGGCAACGCCGCCAAGGACGGCATCGCCGCTGTGCTCTTCGCCCAGCTGATCACCGACGGCGTCAACCACGGCGTGCACGCCTTCTGGGTCCCGATCCGCGACGAATCCGGGACGTTCCTGCCCGGCATCGGCGGCGAGGACGACGGTCTCAAGGGCGGCCTGAACGGCATCGACAACGGCCGGCTCCACTTCGACGGGGTGCGCATCCCGCGCGAGAACCTGCTCAACCGCTATGGCGACGTCGCGGAGGACGGCACCTACAGCAGCCCGATCGCCAGCCCCGGCCGCCGCTTCTTCACCATGCTCGGCACCCTCGTGCAGGGCCGCGTCTCGCTCGACGGAGCCGCCACCCAGGCGTCGGCGATGGCCCTGACGATCGCCATCACCTACGGCAGCCAGCGGCGCCAGTTCACGGCCGGCAGCGACACCGACGAAGAGGTCATCCTCGACTACCAGCGCCACCAGCGCCGGCTGCTGCCGCGCCTGGCCACCACCTACGCGCACACCTTCGCCCACGACGAGTTCCTGGTCAAATTCGACCAGGTCTTCAGCGGCACGGCGAGCACGGATGCCGACATCCAGGACCTGGAAACCCTCGCCGCCGCGCTGAAGCCCCTGTCGACCTGGCACGCGCTGGACACCCTGCAGGAGGCCCGCGAGGCCTGCGGCGGGGCCGGCTTCCTGGCCGAGAACCGGCTGGTCGGGCTGCGGGCCGACCTGGACGTGTACGCCACCTTCGAGGGTGACAACAACGTCCTGCTCCAGCTCGTCGCCAAGCGCCTGCTCACCGACTACAGCCGCAGGTTCGCCTCGGCCGGCCCCGGCGTCCTCGCCCGCTACGTCGTGCAGCAGGCTGCGGGCCGCGCCTATCACGGCTCCGGTCTCCGCAGCCTCGCCCAGGTGCTCACCGACTTCGGGTCGACGGCCCGCTCCGTCGGCCACCTCCGGGATGCCGAGGTGCAGCGCGAGCTGCTCACCGACCGGGTCGAGACCATGATCGCGGAGATCGCGGGCAAGCTCCGCCCGGCCGGCAGGCTGCCCGCGAAAGAAGCCGCGGCCCTGTTCAACGCCAACCAGGACCAGCTGATCGAGGCGGCCCGCTCCCACGGGGAGCTGCTGCAGTGGGAGGCCTTCACCCGGGCGGTGGAGACCACTGAGGATGCCGGCACGAAGCAGGTCCTGACCTGGCTGCGCGACCTCTTCGGTCTCGGGCTGCTCGAGAAGCACCTGGCCTGGTACCTGATCAACGGGCGCCTTTCGGCGCGGCGCGCACAGTCGGTGACGTCCTACATCGACCGCATCATCGTGCGACTGCGCCCGCACGCCGTCGACCTGGTCGACGCGTTCGGCTACAGCCCGGAGCACCTCCGGTCCGCGATCGCGAGCGGCGCGGAGCAGGAGCGCCAGGACGAGGCCCGCGACTACTACCGCGGCCAGCGTGCCTCCGGGCAGGCCCCCGTCCCCGAGAAGTCGCACAAGCCCCAGAAGCCCGCCCAGTCCCCGAAGGCCGGCTAGCAGTCCCCGTTCCGGTCGAGAGTGCCCGATCCGCGGGTCACTCTCGACCGGAACGGGAACCCTCGCCCCGTAGGCTCGGGGGATGCGTACCTTTTATCCCGAGATCGAACCCTACGAAACCGGACTCCTCGAGGTCGGTGACGGGCAGACCATCTACTGGGAGGCATCCGGCAACCCCGACGGAAAGCCGGCCGTGTACCTGCACGGGGGACCGGGCGGCGGGTCGAGCCCCAAGCAGCGCCGCGTCTTCGACCCCGAGAAGTACCGCATCATCCTCTTCGACCAGCGCGGCTGCGGCCAGAGCACGCCGCACGCGAGCGCAGCGGATGCCGACCTCAGCACGAATACGACCTGGCACCTCGTCGCCGACCTCGAGAAACTGCGCGAGCACCTCGGCATCGAGCGCTGGCTCGTCTGCGGCGGCTCCTGGGGCAGCACCCTCAGCCTCGCCTACGCGGAGACGCATCCCGAACGCGTCACCGAACTCGTCCTCCGCGGCATCTTCACGCTCCGTCCGGTGGAGCTCGACTGGTTCTACGAGGGCGGCGCCGCGGCGATCTACCCCGACCTGTGGGAAAGCTTCATCGCCCCGGTCCCGGTGGAGGAGCGCGGCCACCTGATCCAGGCCTACCGGCGCCTGCTGCACGACCCGGACCAGTTCGTGCGCGAACGGGCCGGGATCGCCTGGTCCACCTGGGAATCGTCGACGATCACCCTGCTGCAGCAGCCCGACACGATCGCGCACTTCACCGAACCGGCCTTCGCCGTGGCCTTCGCCCGGATCGAGAACCACTACTTCACCAACTCCGGCTGGTTCGAACCGAACCAGCTCATCCGCGACGCCGACCGTCTGAGGGACATCCCCGGCGTGATCGTGCAGGGCCGCTACGACATGTGCACCCCCGCGTTCACCGCCTGGGACCTGCACCAGAACTGGCCCGAAGCCGACTTCCGGCTGATCCCGGATGCCGGTCACTCCTTCGACGAACCCGGAAACCTGGACGCCATCATCGAGGCAACCGACCGGTTCGCAGGGTAACTTCTTCCCATGACTTTCAACGACAACGCGAACATCGGCGGCGGCCGGGTCAGCAAGCGAGGCCGGAAGACAGGCGTCGCCGTGGGCGGCGGCGGGCTGGGCGTGCTCGCCCTGTTCCTGCTCTCCCAGTTCCTCGGCGTCGACCTGACCGGGCTCGCCGGGGGCGGCCAGTCGGCCGTCGAGCCCGGCAGCGTCTCGAACCTCGCCGAGTGCACGACCGGCGCGCAGGCCAACGCCGACGTGGGATGCCGGATGAAGGGTGCCGCGGCATCCCTCGACACCTACTGGACGGAGGAACTGCCCCTGCTCGGCGTCGCCTACCAGCAGCCGCAGCCGGTCGGGCTGTTCACCGACAGCACGGACAGCGGCTGTGGCGCCGCATCGAGCGCCACCGGCCCGTTCTACTGCCCGCCCGACGCGACCATTTACATCGATACCGCGTTCTTCGACGATCTCCGCACCCGGTTCGGCTCGTCGGGCGGCCCGCTGGCCGAAATGTATGTCGTGGCGCACGAATGGGGCCACCACATCCAGAACCTGGAGGGAACCCTCCAGAAGTCCCAGGACGGGCAGACCGGGGCCGCTTCCAACGCGGTGCGGGTGGAATTGCAGGCCGACTGTTATGCCGGCGCGTGGGCCGGAGCGGCCTCCGAGACCCGGGACGCCGGCGGGGTGCCCTTCCTGAAACCGATCACGGAGGCGCAGATCCAGGATGCGCTCAGCGCGGCATCCGCCGTCGGAGACGACCGCATCCAGGCGGCCACTTCGGGGCAGGTGAACCCGGAGGCTTGGACCCACGGCTCCAGCGCCCAGCGCCAGCGGTGGTTCCAGACCGGCTTCGGCGGCGGCGCCGCCAGCTGCGACACGTTCGCCCCGGCCGACGCGGAGCTGTGACTGCCGCTTCGCCGGCCGGCGCGGGCCGGCCGGCGAAGCGGCAGTCGTTTCAGCTGCACTGGGCTCACTGACCCACTGCCGACAGCTCGAAGCTGTGGCTGGGGGTCGACTTGTAGTTGGAATGCACCTCCACCGCGATGACGTTGGCGCCGGTTCTGAGTGCCGACCCGGGAACGCTGACTGTCACCGGGTTGGCGACCGCGGTGGATGCGGATACCGCCACGGTGGCGTAGGTCGTGGACGTCACGGCGCCGGCGTTGATGTTCTTGCGCAGAACTTCCACTCCGTTGACGTAGGCGACGATGCCGTCGTCAGCGCGCGTGGTGAGCGTCATCGTTGCCACCTTCGTCGCATCGGCCACATCGAATGACTTGCGGTAGTACGACGTGAGCGGCTTGGGATCGGGGGACGTGAGAGTCGTGCCCAGGAGTGCCTGGCCCCAACCGAGCGGCGCCGCACCGGTCGACCACGTGGAGGAGTCGTATTCCGGCGCTTGCCACCCGGCCGGAGGCGCCGTTGCGCCGAACGAGTAGGCCCAGGTCGCACCGGTGTTGACGAATGTCGTCGTCACCGGCTGAGGCTCCGGAGCGGGCGCTGCGGCGACCACGGTGGCCGGTGTGCTGGCGGACCAGTTACCGGCGCTGTCGGCGGCCCGCACGAAGTACTTCGTTCCGACGGCCGCTGCGGGCAGTGTCACGGTGAGCGAGCCTGTCGTCGCAACCACTCGGTCGTCACGGAGCACCTGGTACGACAGCCCGGCGCGGTTGTCGGTGGAACCGCTCCACTTCAGCACATCATTCGCACCCGAGGGCGTTACCGAGAGCCCGGACGGGGCACTGGGAGCCTGCGTGTCATTCTGCGCGAAGCGGACGAAACCGCCTGACCACTGCTTGGCGAAGTTGGACTTCACCGACGCCTCGTAGTCACCGCCGAACCAGGTGACGCCCGTCGAATCGTTGAACAGCGCCCACGCGCCGGCACCGTTTCGCTGGCTGACCATCGGGCTGAACGTCGAGATGGGCTTGCCGGTGACGTTGTCCCACGCACCCGCGCTGCTGATCTTCGTGGCCCGGGTCCAGCCCGTGCCCACCGACGGCCACCGTCGGGCGCCGGCGTAATTCGTGTAGAAGCAGTGGCATCCGCCGTAGACCGTTGTCCCGTCACTGGAGATGGCCTGGAAGTCACCACCCGACTTGCCGACGTTGGTGCTCGTCTCGGTCATGCCCGTTCGGTCGTAGCTGTACAGCATGTGCTCTGACCCGCCGATCCAGACCTTGTCGCCGACTTCCTTGACCGCCTGCTGGTAGTTGGCGGTGCTGGAGAAGTCGATGGTCCAGGGGACGACCGACGCGTCTGCCGCGTTCAGCGCGGCGCCCTTGACGGCCGCGGTCGTCTTCGAGGCGGTGAAGTACCCCGCGAAATAGACCCGGTCTTTCTTCGGAGACGCATCGAGCGCCATCACCGTGCCGTTGAACTCGGGGTTCCAGGTGCGGTCGGGGGTTCCGTCCGTGACGGAAACCCGGCCCGCCGCTCGAATGTAGACCGGACTCGTGGCCGAGCCGCCGGTCATATGGGTGAATGTCCCACCGACGTACAGCAAGTTGTCCTGCACGTCCAGGGCACGAACAATCGGCACCCCGCCGCTGAGGTTGTTGATCAGCGTCGTGGTGAAGGTGGTGCTCGTGGCGCCCGTCGCGGGATCCAGGACGACCAGGCCGGCGCGAGCCGCTCCGTTGACCTGCGTGAAATAACCGCCGGCCGCGATCCGCCCGTCCGGCAGCACGGCCAGTGCTTTGACCTGCTTGTCGAACGTCGGACGGAATGACGAAATGAACTCGCCGGTCTTCACGTCGAACGCTGCGAGATAGGGCTGTGCAACCTGGCTGGCACCTGCCGACGTCTTCTGCACCGTGAGGAAGTTACCGCCGACGTATACGACGCCGTTGCCTTCAGCGAAGGCAGACACTTCGTTGCTGCCTTCCACCGAGTTGGGGCCGGCGCCCAGTCCACTGACTCCCCACACCGTCGGTTTGGCGAAGCTTTCGGCGGAGCCCGCCTTCTGGTACTTGGCCGTCCCTGCATCGGGGATGGCGCTGTAGATGGCGCTGCTCAGCAGCTGGGGGCGAAGATAGACCTGTGTGAAGGGTCGGGGGTTTCCGGCGGTGGCGCTCGGGGCCCAGAGATAGCTGGCGGCATCGCTCGACCCGCGGGCGGCCGTCCCGAACCCGAACCCGGGCTGCCAGCCCTGATTGGCTCCGGTCACGGTTTCAATTCGATTCAGGGCGGTGCCCGATCCGAAGGCGCTGGTTTGGCCGCCGGTGCCGGAGAGGGTGCCGATCCGCCAGGACGCGACTCGCTGTTCGTTGTTGAACATCCACGACCACTCATCGCGTGGCGAGGAAAACGTGAAGGTGCTCTCCTGCCACGTTGTTCCGGCGATGTCGGCGGCGCGCCGCAGACGGATGCCGTCCGGCAGAGATTTCACGGACTGTCCGTTCAGGAGCGCTCCGATCACCACACTGGAGAGCTGCTTCGGGGCGAACGCCGCCTGGCCGGTTATCGTGCTGCGAACCTCGGCGGCGGTCCCCTGGCCTTCATCGGACTCGGACCATCCGCTCCTGCCCCGTCCGACCAGTACCCAACCGCCACCGGTGGTGTCCTGATCACAGTAGAACTGTCCGGCGGACCCGAGTAGTGGTGTGTTCAACCAGTACACGCCGCTGGGCGCAGCGGGTGTGACCTGCTTGATCTCCCAGCAGGACGCTGCTGCCGTGGCTTCGGAGAGGCCGTCGGGTGATGCTGGCGCCGCACTGGCACCCACAGGTACCAACACCGAGGCGAGAATGACGCCGGCTGCCGCCAGGACCCCGAGGCGTCCGGTCGTCGAACGGCCGTTCCGCCGTGGGTTGCGCGCGATGTGATTGCTCATCGTCCCGGCTTTCGGGTCGCGGGGGCGGGGCAGGGTCGGGGTGATTTTCACGGTGATGATCTCCTGTAGTTCGGGTTACAGGCGGACGATGGTCACAGCAGCCGATCGTCCTCGCCGCGTCAACAAGCAAACGTGAGAGAAAATCAGCAATGTGCGCAGCATAGCCCGATTGCAATTTGGTAAAAGCCCCCCCGTTCGAGTGGCAAATGGGGGGCGGTGACGGCGATCCGGAGTGGTCTAGGCGTTGCGGGCTCTGTGCGACGTTCTGCCTCCGGCGGGGCCGGCACCGTTGGCGGTGCGCAGATTGATGTACTTACGACGCATAGAAATCACGGTGTGCAGAAGGTTCACGGCGAACATCGCGGTATACGCGATGACGAAAATTGGCGGGAGTCCCCACAGGAGAAACATCCAGCAGAAGGCTCCCGTGTCGGTCGGCAACAGCAGAAAAGACCGTGTTGGGCCCGCCTCGGGGGTTGGCGTCGAGTGCGGTTTGGATAATTGTTCGGCGAGGATCTGGCTCATGAATTCGACCACGCTCACCAGGCAATAGCCCAGCACCACTGCGAGAACCCAGGACGGCTGACCCTGGATCGAGAATCCGACCAGCACTGCGAGGTGAATCGCCGGAGTTCGCCACGCGTCCACCACATGGTCCAGCCACTCTCCGGCCGGGCTGCCCGTGTGCTGCAGGCGGGCAACCTGGCCATCCGCGGAATCAAGCAGATAACCCGTCGCGAGCAGGATCGCCACGAGGACGCCCACCCATGGTCGGGGATCGCCGGTAACCAGGAGCGCGATCGCCGCGAGCGAGAAGGTCGCGCTGAGTGCCGTGACGGCGTTCGGAGTCCAGTGCATGGCAAAGGCTGCCGCAGCCGCATAGCGGCCGAGGCGCCGGTTCACCCAGCGCGTGTAGGCAGGCACGCCGATGCCCGGTTTCTGGGCGGCGTTCAGTCCGGTGAGCGCTTCGCGATACCGGTGCGTCCGCTCCTGGTTGGGGCCGAACCAGACCGAGCCGTGCCTCCGCTTCGCTGCTGCGGCGGAAGCCGCCCCGCCGGCTCCGGGATAATCGACAGGGCTCGGGGTCACCGCCGCTGATTCGAAGCCAGGATTGGGTTTCACGAGACCCGTGAGCCCCGTGGCCACGGCCCGGCGGCTGGAAAGCAAGGGACGAATCGGCTTCCGGTTGGGCGACACGGGGACTCCTTTGACTTTAATCGGTGCCCATTCGGCACGGTAGTGAGTGGAACCAACTCGATCAGCAGGCGAAGTCGTCCGGAAACGACCGGGCGACGACTTTCCAGGCGCCGGAGATGTACTGCAACGTATAGAGGTTCAAAGCTCGCTGCGTGCCGGGAGTGCCGACCGGCTCACCGTCGGCGTCGAGCGTTCGAACCTTGCTGGAGTCGACGCAGGCCTGGGCGACGACGGTGGCGGGATCGGCCGCTGGGTCTGACCGCACGATCGTCAGGGCCTCGATGGTGGCGGCGCCCTCACGTTTCCAGCCATTCGTTTCCAGCTCCTGCGTGTCGTTCTGGGCTTCGGCGAGGATGGCTCCGGACGCCGCCGCGGTCAGGTCGTCGGTGGCGCCCGAACCTGTCGGGTCCACCGCGACGGAGGCCTTTAGGAACTTCTCCACCGCCGCGGTGGCTTGTTCGGGTGGCAAGGGCTCTGGGGCGCCGGGCTTGGTGGCTGGCCCGGGTGCTTCGGCGGGAGCGGGGCCGGGTTCTGGGGCCGCGGGCGCGGGGGTGCTGCCGGGCGTGTTGGTTCCACGCGGTGAAGCGGATTCGCTCGAAAGGCGTGTGCCGCCCGCGGGTGTGTTCGCTTCGGACTGGACCGGCCAGGAGAAATAGGCGGCCGCGGTCAGCGCGACGACGGCAACAGCGGCCGCGCCCAGCATCCTTTTTGCCCGCCGTCGACGTCGCGTGGGAATGTCCTGATCTTTCACAAGTGGTCTCCTGTGTCGGGTTCACATACGCGCAGGTTCACGCAGGGAGATAAATGAAACATGCTCGAAATTTCTCTTAAGATAGCCCGACTTCTCAAATCGCCGAGCCCCTTGCGTTGTGACGTTCCTTTCGTCAGGCGCGGGTGAACCGAACGAGGTCGGTGAGGTGCAGTCGCTTCCGGTCGAGTGCGCACCACACGAGAAAGAGGGCTGCGCCGATCGCCAGGGTCAATACCAAGGCGAGCATCGTCTCTCCCAGTGTCTGGAGCAGTATGAGCGCGGGGATGCCGAAGGTCGCGATGGGGATCACTAGGGCGTAAGCGATCGTCGGCGCCCAGATTCTGATGCCGATGAAATGGCGCACCTCGGCGGCCGCGAGCATGGCGTCGATCAGCATGCTCAACGCCCACGAGATCGCGGCGCCGTTGATGCCGATCAGGGGGACGAGGATCACGTTGCCGAGAACGTTGATGACCAGGACGACCGCCTTGTTGAAGGCAGCCCAACCGCTGCGCCCACTCATCAGCAGAACCGAATGAATGTTGCCGGCGGTGAATGTCAGGACGGCGCCGACACAGAGGATCACGAGCACCCCTGCTCCCGCCTCGAAGCCCGGTCCCAGCAGGCGGAGCACGACCGGTGCGAACGCGGCTAGCACCACGTAGATGGGGGTGCTGATCAGGACGAGCCAAATGGCGGCGGTTCGATACAAATGCTCGATATCGGCGAACTTCTTCGCGAACAACAGTGCGCTGAATCGGGTCGAGACCACGATCCGCAGCGCCGTGTCGACGATGAACCCCGCCGCCACGAGACGGCTGGCGCCGCCGTAGACGCCGGCGGAGGCTGAACCGGCGAGGAATCCGACGATGAGTATGCCCAGCCAGAGGATCGACTGCTCCAACCCGGCGGACAGGACGCGGGGGAGCGCGTACATCACCACGCTCGTTCGGAGCGCCGGCTGGACGCGCCAGACGCCCCGCAGGCCGGCGGCTCTTTCGTGGCGCCTCACTTGGAAGCCGAGTACGACGAGGGCCGCGACGAGGGCGATGACCACCGGTGCCGCCCAGGCCACCGTCACGGCGACCAGTGACCCTCCGGCGATCGCCACCAGCCAGACACCACCGGTACGAAGGCTGGGCATGGCGATGCTTCCCACGCTGACGTAGGGCAGAACCCCACCCAGACCCCTGGTCGCGGCCAGCGCCACGAGCATCAAAGCTCCCGCCGGCAGGAACCAGCCGGCGGCAGCGATCGCCTGGGCCACATCGGCGGCATGACGGTCACCCGACAGGGCGAACGTCGGCGCGAGGGCGATCATCCCGATCGCGCAGACGATGCCGCACGCTGCCGTGACCAGGAACATCATGGCGAGGGTGCCCCGGATCTTCGACGGATCGTTGGCGCTGAGGCGCGGCATGATCCACACGGCCACCGAGTCCATCCCCGCCCGCGCGAGGCTCAACACAATGGTGAAGACAGCTATCGCTTGCAGGATCACCCCGGACCCGGTATCACCCAGGACACGGGCCAGGACCACAGTCAGGACAAATCCCATGAAGGCGCTCGTCGCCGCACCCAGGAAACCCGCCGCGCCTTCGCGCGCCAGTTTCCCAGAGCTGTTGTCGATGACTCCTACTTTTACTTCGGTCACGGGAGGATGACCCGTGTCCGCCTGCGCAGGAGTTGCCGCGCGAGCCGCAGGATGAAAGCCGGGTTGCCGATCAGATAGCGGGAGGCAAGCCGCCGAGGCTCGAGCATCAGGCGCCACAGCCATTCCAGGCCCGAGGAGAGCATCCACCGTGGCGCACGCCGGTTATCGCCACTGGCCCAGTCGAAAAGCCCCCCGCAGGTCAAGATCACGTGAGCGTTGAGCTGGTGCCGGTGCGCCTCGATCCAGTACTGCTGCATCGGGTCACCCAAGCCCACGAACAGGAGGTCCGGCTTGAACGCGTTGATCTCGTCGATGACCTGCAACACCTCGCCGGGCGCCGTGTAGCCGGCGCGACCGTCGATGACCAGTCCGGGATTGGCTTCGCGGAGTCGGGCAGCTGCGCGGGCGGCGACGCCCGGCTTGCTGCCGTAGAGAAAAATGCGCTTGCCCCGCTCCGCCGCGACCGCCGCGAGCGGGTTGATCAGATCGGTGGTCGCGATTCGCTCGGGAAGCCCAGCGCCCAGGAGCCTGGATGCCCAGACAATCGATTGACCGTCGGGGTACCGTAGGTCCGCCCCCCGCAGCACCTTGCGGAAGCCCCTGTCTGTGGCCGCCAGGTTGCACACCGCAGCGTTGACGCCGACTGCCACCCGGGTGCCCCGGACAGCGGTCCACTGAATGATGGTTTCCACGATCTCGGCACCGGTGAGCCGGCTCACCGGCACATTGATCACCCGCACGTTGTCCATTCGAATGGTGGTCATGGTTTTGCCGCCGGGAGCAGGGAGTCGGAGTCGGCGTCGGCGTCGGCGTCGGTGTGGGTGTCGACGTCGACGGAATCGGCCATGGGGGCGGCGCGCCCGTCTACCGCAGGGTCCTCGACCTGAGTGCGCACGATTCGGTCGTGCGGCACAAGGACGGTGCCCAGGAAGGTGATGGCCAGCCGTGACGCTTCGTCGAGGATCTGTTCCGCGTCATCGGCCCGGGTCCGATGCTTGACCGCGATGAGGACGAGGGCATCTGACAGCCGCAGGGCGGCCAGGGCGCTCGACTGGGATGCGCTGCGCCCGATCACGACAAAATGCAGCTCTCCTGCACGCCGTGGCGCGAGGGCCGGTGCGCCACCCGAGGGGAATGAAACCGTCAGCTGACGCGCGAGTCCACTCTGGTGGATTTCGCCGTCGTCTTTGACTATCGGGTCGGTCAGGTCGAGGCTGGTGCGCAGCATCCGTTTGAGGCCGGGGGACGCGTTGGGCAGGATAAGAGTGCTCGGCACGCCTGACGCTGCCGTCACCAGGGCGAGGTTCACCGGGATGTCGAAGAACAACTCGGCGGGAGTGTCGTCGACGAACGCGATGACCTGGGCATCGTGCGGCAGGTCTGCGAAGATGCGTTCGCGCGCCGTCCGAAGCTGCTCGAGCGTGGCCTCGTCCTGAGGAATCGACGCCACGACGGAATTGACGTCGGCAAGGACCGGGGCATCCGTTGCCCGGCGAACCTCGTTAGCGTTGCGCATCCGGTGGTCGAACCGATTCACCAGGAATGCGATCACGACGCCGACCACGCCGCCGGCCAGGAGGCCGATGAGTAGCCACTGCACCAGGCTCGGCGCAACCACCTCGTTGCGGGCGGCCTCCGAAATCACCTCTCCACCCTCGGTGTCGACCTGCTCGAGCGCCCCTTTCTGCCCCAGCAAGGCGTTGAGCTCGATGGTCACGAGGTCACGGTCGCTCGTTGCCTGATTGGCCGCGAGAGTCCCGGCTTCGGCTCCACTGATGCGTGAGTTGGCATCAGTCAGCTGGGTGCCCAGGGTGGTGCGGCGAGCTTCAACCCCTTGCAGGATGGTATCGAGCTTGGATTGGGCACGGGAGGTCCGATAGGCCAGGTACGACTGTGCAACGGCATCCGCGCCCACCCTGGCTTGCTCGCTCGTCGGCGCGGCATAGTTGATATGCACGATGGACGCGCCGCTTGTCGAATCAACCTCCAGGTTGCGCCGCACCTCGTCCGGCGTCACACCGGACCCCATCTTCTTCGCGGCAGCGAGTGCCACGGTGTACGAGGTGGCAATCTGTGTTTCGGTCGTGCCGTCGAGCAGATTCGATGCTTGTTTGGACGTGTCGAACGGGTCTGTCGAAATGATGCGGAGGTTGACGACGGCCGTCGCCTTCACGGGCGGGGGGTACGCGGCGAATAGCACCAGGGCCGCCAGCCCGCCGAGCACGACCCCGGCGAGGACGACGAGCCACTGGCGGCGAAGGACGAACCAGTAGTAACCCAGTCCCACGGTTGCAGCATCTGACTGTTGCGACATACTCCACACCCAACTCTGGCCGAATGGGGGCCAACTGGCCCGACTGCAGGCATAGTAATGTGATCTACACAAAAAAGTGATGGGCCCTCAGTTTTGTGCCTGTCCCCAATTGGAGGGTGGGCAGATGCGTTCATTGCGAACGGAGGGCCGGTGGCGCCGGGCCCCCAGATGGGGCGACATCTCGGTCTGGCAGGGATCGGCGACGACACCCGACCTGCCTCGCTGGCCGCTCACGGCGATGTTCGTTCTGTTCCCCATTTGGTGGCTGCTCGGTCCGGGCGAGGCTATGTGGATCGCCCTTGCCGCGGTCATGCTCCTGCTCCTCCTCAGGCATGGAGAGATCCGGGCGCCGCGAGGCCTGGGTATTTGGCTGCTCTTCCTGCTGTGGATGGGTTGTTCGGTCATCGGCATCGACAGTGGAGGACGCCTCCTCGGGTTCGTCTACCGGGCGCTGCTGTACGTCACCGTGACAGTGGTGTTCCTGTACGTGTACAACGCGCGTGCCACCCTGACGGCGAGATATGTGCTGGGAGTCCTGACGGTGTTCTGGCTGATCGTCGTGGCGGGCGGGTACCTCGGAGTGTTCTGGCCGCTGTTCTCCATCGACACCCCGCTGGGCATGGTGCTGCCGTCGTCGTTGAGCTCGAACGACCTCATCCGGGAGATGGTCGTTCGCCGCGTCACCCAATACAGCCCGGACGCGTGGGCACCGATCGATCCTCGGCCCAGCGCCCCCTTCCTCTACACAAACGGCTGGGGGAACGCGTACTCCGCACTCTCACCGATGGTGGTCGCATACCTCGTCATGGTGCGGCGCGAGCGACGATTCTGGTGGCTGCTGCCGCTCATTCCGCTTTCTTTCGTGCCCGCGTTCCTCACTTTAAACCGCGGGATGTTCCTCGGACTGGCGTTGGCGTTGGCCTACGTTTTGCTTCGCTCCGTCCTCAGCGGAAACGTTCGCGCGATTGCAGCGCTCGCCGGGCTGTCTTTGGTCGCGGCGGGTGCCTGGGCGGCCCTCCCGGTCGCGGACAGGCTCGACCACCGGGTTGAAGTCAGCTCATCGACCGAGGACCGCGCTGACCTGTACGTCGAGGCATTCACAAGAACCCTCGAGCAACCGGTCTTCGGCTACGGGGCACCACGGCCCTCCGAGACGCCCGGCGCGCCCTCCGTCGGCACTCAAGGTCAGTTCTGGATGGTGATGTTCTCCCACGGCTTCCCGGGAGCGGCCCTTTTCATGGGATGGCTCGCCTGGGCATTCTTTCGTTCAGTTCGCGAGCGGGACCCCGCCGGCCTGGCGTGCAACACAGTGATACTGGTCACCCTTGTGGAATCGCTGTACTACGGCATTATGACCACTGGGCTCATGGTGGCCATGCTGGCCGCAGCCGTTGCCCTGCGTCCGACAGAAGATGCCGAGCCGGCCCCGCTGAAATCTCAGCCGTCCCGGGTTCGTCAGATCTGACGCTGTCGTTCACTAACCGGAGAGGTGGCCCGAAATGTTGAAGGAAAGTGCGCCAGAGAGCGTCGACGTCATCATCGCCACGCGAGGGAGGCCGGAACTGCTGCGGGCCGCGGTGCGGTCCATCCTTTGTCAGGATTACGGCGGGGAGATCACCCTGACCATCGTCTTCGACCAGACTGCTGTCGACCCGCTGGAAGACATCGATATCCCCGCCGTGCGCCGGCATGTCCGCACTGTGCCGAACACACGGACGCCGGGGCTTGCCGGCGGCCGGAATACCGGGATCCAAGCGGGGACGGGGGATCTCATCGCCTTCTGTGACGATGATGATGAATGGCTGCCCGGCAAACTTCGCCGGCAGATCGAGGCCTGGACGGGCGATCCGGAGGCGGTGCTGGTCGCGACGGGCATCCGGATCGCCACCGCCGGGCGGATGGTGGACCGGCTACCACCGGAGCGAACGGAGTTTGCGGATCTCATCCGCTCTCGGACCACGGAGATTCACCCGTCCTCGTTCCTGATGCGGCGATGCGATGTGGTGGAGCGAATCGGGCTGGTCGACGAGGAGTTGCCGGCCTCCTACGGCGAGGATTACGACTTCCTCCTCCGCGCGGCGAGAGTCGGTCACATTCTCGGGGTGGGCGAGCCGCTGGTCATCGTGCATTGGAACCGGACATCGTTCTTCGCCGGGAAGTGGCGCGGCATCGCAGACGGACTCACCTACCTGCTGAGCAAGCATCCGGAATTCGCCCAGAGCGCGCAGGGCTCGGCTCGTATAGAGGGTCAGATTGCGTTTGCGCTGGCGGCCCTCGGGGAGCACGGTGAGGCATTCCGCTGGGCACGAAGCACCCTCCGCCACGACCGTTCCCAACTTCGTGCGTACGCCGCGATGGCGATTGCCGCGCGACTGGTACCGGCGGGCGCCCTCGTCAGCGCCGTCAACCGGAGTGGCCGTGGTTTGTGACCTGGCTCGACACCGACGGCCCAGCCCTCACCGGAGAAAACCGGTGAGGGCTGGGACGTTGGCGAGTCGCTGGGGTCAGCGCTTGTAGACCCGCACGTAGTCAACCTGGTAGGCCGCGGGGAAGACTGTGTCCGCGGTCGGTGATCCAGGCCAGTTTCCACCGACGGCCATGTTGAGCCGGATGTAGAACTGCTTGACGAAGGCCTGGTCAAGCCAGGAGGTTGTGGACAAGTTGCGCTCGAACGTCAGCACGCCGTCGACGTACCACTTGATGGAGCCGGGTGCCCACTCGACGGCATAGTCGTGGAATCCGTCCGCCGTGGTGCCGACCGGAAGGTCGTAGTTCGTGACCTGCCTGGGGTGTGTTCCCACGTAGTCGTAGTGGATGGTCTGGGAGATTTGGTTGGCGCTGAAGGCCTCGCCCTTGGCAGTACCGACAGCCTCGAGGATGTCGAGTTCACCGATTCCACCCGTCGTCGGCCGCATCCAGAATGCCGGCCACAGCCCCTTGGAGGTGCCCTGGTTGAGCGGCGTCTTGGCGCTGATCTCGAACCGGCCGTATTCGAAGTCCACCTTGTTCTTGGTGCTCAGCATGCCTGAGGTGTACGAACGCCCCCCGGGGAAGCGCGGGTCGTTGGTGCCGCACTTGATCGGGGTGGCTTCCTTGCGGGCGGTGATGGTCAGCACGCCGCTGGAGACGTTGACGTTCTCCGGGCGGTCCATCAGGCAGGCAAGCTCGTTGTTGCCATCGCCATAGGTCGAGTTGTTGTCGACGTTCCAGGCGTCACGGTTGACCGTTGATCCGTTGAACTCGTCCGCCCAGGCCAGGTTCCATCCGGCCGGGGCCGGGGCCGGGGCCGGAGCTGGAGCTGGAGCTGGAGCAGGAGCAGGAACCGGTGCGGCGTTGGTGGTGTCGACGAGGGTCACATCGTCAATGACGAGAGCGTTTCCAGGGGACAGCTTGGCACCGAGGACGTTGATATTCAGAGTGGTGGACGTTCGCGTGGCCTTGTAGGCAGTGGTGATTCGCTCCCACTTTGTGTCCGTGCGCCACTGCCAGGACTGACCGCTGCTGATGACGCTGGACGAGGCGTCCTCTTCGAGCAGCCGAAGGATGACTCCCTGGTTCGCTTGTTCCGCACGGACCCACGCCGTGGCCTCGTAGGTGTGACCTGCGATCAAACCGGATGCCGAGTCGACGACATCATTGAGCGTCACCGTCGCGGCAGCGCTGGAGGTGTTCGTCAATCGAGCCCCTGCGCTTCCGTTCAGACCATTGGCGGTTGCGGCGAGGCGGGTATTCCTTGCGCCTTCCCAGCCGGCGGTGCCTGATGAGAAATTGCCGTTCACGACGGCAATCGTGGCCGCTTGGGCGGCAGGTGCGGTGAGACTCACTGCGCCGACGGCAGATATCACCGTTGCCGCAACAGCGAAGAAGACTCTCCGTTTGCCCGAGCCGGGCCTGGCGCTCATTGTTTCTGAGCGTCTTGGCTTTTCTATTAACATGTGTCTCCCAGCCGCGAAACAGGCTTCACGCCTGGCGGCAGTATATCTTTGCGCCGTGGGGCGTGTTTTTCAATGGCGTGCGGGAGCCCTTTCCTCTCTCCGCGGAGTCTGGGGTGTTTCTCGCGGAGTCTTTTACTTCGTGAGGCATGATCACTTTACTGGTATGCCCCATTTTCTCTGGCCTTTGCCGGGGCATTCACAGGCTTCCACCGCAGGCTCGTGGGCCCGGGGCAGACAAGGGGCCTAACCCGATCCGCCGATTCTCGCGTCCAGATTTGGTTCCGCGAGTTGCTCCAGCGCACGCCGAAGAAGAGTACTCGAGGTTGCCATCGTGTACGGAAAATATTCGATCACCACGCCCACCTTGGCGAACTCGACCTCAAGGCGGCGAGCACGCTCGGTACCCTTCCAGTCATCGCCCTTGAAGTAGACGTCGAACGGCGTCGCACGCCACGCGGCCAGCTTGTCCAGCACGTCTTCCTCCACCGCTTCGTCGACGAAGGAGATGTGACGGACGATCTCGATCCGCTCGGCGCAGGGGATCATCGGCGCCCTGCCCTTGGTGATCTTGAGCATCTCGTCCGAGACGACACCCGCGATCAGGTGATCGCACCGGCTTTTGGCGTGCTTGAGGATGTTGAGGTGCCCGATGTGGAAAAGGTCATAGGCGCCACCGGCGTAGCCGATTCGTTGAGTTCCCACGTGCTCCGTTCCTGGTTCTCGGGGTCTGCCGCGCGGCCAATTCATCAGTACGCACCCACCGGTTGCATGACCGTCTTGAAGGTGCGCCAGATGATGATCAGGTCACCGGCCAGCGACCAGTTCTCGACGTAGTAGAGGTCCAGCCGCACGCTGTCCTCCCAGCTCAGGTTCGACCGGCCGCTGACCTGCCACATCCCGGTCAGGCCTGGCTTGATGTACAGGCGACGGTGCACGTGGCTCTCGTAGGCTTCCACCTCGATCGGGAGCGGGGGGCGCGGCCCGACGAGGCTCATGTTCCCGATCAGGATGTTCCAGAGCTGGGGCAGTTCGTCCAGCGAATACTTGCGGAGCACCCGTCCGACCCGGGTGATGCGCGGGTCATTGCGAATCTTGAAGAGCGCTCCGGATGCCTCGTTCTGGTCGAGCAGGCCGGCGAGGTCGTCCTCCGCCGTCTGCACCATGGAGCGGAACTTGATCATCTGGAAGGTGCGCTCGTTGCGTCCGCACCGCTCCTGGTGGAAGAGGACGGGGCCGGGCGAGTCGACCTTGACGGCGATCGCGATGGCGACCAGGAGCGGCCAGAAGAAGAGGAGTGAGATCCCGGACACGCCGATGTCGAGGACGCGCTTGGCCACGTGCTTTGCACCCTCGAACTGCGGGATCTCAACGTGGATCAGGGGCAACCCCTCGACCGGCCGAAAATGGATGCGGGGACCGGCGACATCCGTCAGCTGGTTGGACAGCACCAGCTCGGCGGACGTCCCCTCCAGCTCCCAGCCGAGAGTGCGGATGTACTCGCTCCCGCCGGCGGGCTGGCCCGCGACGATCACGGTGTCCACGGCGAGCTCGGCGGCCGCGACCGCGACATGTGCGAGGTCGGAAACCACCGGAATGGTTCGGTTTCCTTTCGTCACCGGCGCCTTCGAACCGTTCACGAGCGCGACCCCGACCACGTAATAGGTGGCGCCGGCCTTCTCGATCTGTCCGACCACGTATTCAACGTCCGCTGAGTTGCCGACCACGATGACTCGCGCCAGGTAGTGTCCGAAAAGCCTCTGGCGCAGGAGCCACCGGCGCCACAGCCAGCGTTCCAGGACGAGGCCGCAGATTCCGAGGGGGAGCGCGAGCACGAAGAAGCCGCGCGCGACATCGACCTGGAACGCGAGGAAGCCGATGGCGAGCAGCCCGAAGGCGAGCGCACTCGCGTTGATGACCTGCTTGTACTCCGTCGGCCCGATGCCGATGACGCGCTTGTCCCTGGTGTGGAAGACTCCCAGGGTCGCGATCCAGCTGAGCGCGATGAGCAACGCAACAAGCCAGTAGTCGGCTTGATACCCGCCAACGGATGCCCGGGCGCCCTCGCCGCCGAATCTGACGAGCAGGGCTGCCGCCACGGCGGCCATGACGACACCCGCGTCGCTGACGAGGAGCTTCGCGCGGAACTGCCTGGCCCAGACCAGGCCGGAGGTCTTCGCATCGACGCTGACCGGGGCCTCGAGCGCCGGTGCCGGCACCAGTGCAAGCTTCGGCTGGGCGAGAGGGAGACGCCCCGCGAAGGGCAGGTGCGGTCGTGGGTCCGTCACGGTAGCCTCACCCCGCCACCGGTCATGCGGGGCTGGGCGCGATGAAGCGCTCGGAGTTCGGCCTGGGTGGGGCCGGTCAAAATGGGTCGACAAAAGAGCCGACACGTTACGCACGTGTTCACGGATCCCCCTGCATCTCGGGTGTACAGATCGGGACTGGCAGCGCCCGGGCGCTCCCGTCTAGGGAACGAGATTGCCCGGGCGAAAAAATAAATGATGAAAATTCAACTGCTTGCGGGCCGACCATACCCCGGAACGCGCGGGACGGCTCGTACCCCGAAAAGGGGGGGTGCGCGGGACGGCAACCCGTGGCACCCTCTGCGTCGTGAGTAAACCTCATCTCTCCGGCGACGCATTCACCCGTTGACTCAACGCACATCAGGATTGGGAAAAAGTGACTCCTAAGCTGCGCATCGCCGTCATCGGCGCGGGGGCTCGGGGGGCGAACCTGGCCCGAAACTTTCACAACAGTCCCCGCTGGGAGCTTGTCGCCATCTGCGACATCGACCGCGACCGCGCTCGGAAGGTGGCAGACACGCTTGACGGCGCACGGGCGGTGACGGCCCTCAGCGAACTGCTGGACGCCGAAGACCTGGACGCTGTGGCCGTCGCCACCCCGGCACGGACGCATCACGGCATCACCAGGGCCGCCCTCAGCGCCGGTAAACACGTCATGGTCGAAATGCCCCTCGCCGACACCGGGGCGCGCGGGCGCGACATGGTGCGGGCCGCCGCTGAGCGAGGCCTGGTGCTGATGGCGGTCCACGCCTACTGCTACGCGCCGACCGTTCTGACGATCCGGGACCTGATCCAGGAGGGCTCGCTCGGCGACATCCTGTTCATTGATTCCCTGCGCATCGAACCGGGCCTCATCCAACCGGAGATGGACGTGTTCTGGGACCTTGCACCCCAC
Organism: Cryobacterium sp. TMT2-10; assembly: GCF_004403075.1. Taxonomy (NCBI): domain Bacteria; kingdom Bacillati; phylum Actinomycetota; class Actinomycetes; order Micrococcales; family Microbacteriaceae; genus Cryobacterium; species Cryobacterium sp. TMT2-10. The sequence goes on from NZ_SOGW01000112.1 coordinate 51,556, forward strand.
GATCTGTCCGTCCTCGATTTCATCCTGCCGGGCGGACTCCGGCCACTGAGCGTGTCCGCGCAGGGAGACGACCCGCTCGGGACGGGTAAGGCCTGCGTCGGATACCTTCTCCTGCCTCTGGCGAACGGTGCCACTGCCCAGGTGTACGTCAATCGGCTCAGCCCCACCAGGATCCGCCGGATGATCGTCGGTGGCACGAAATGCACCGTGCTGTGGGACGACCTCAACCCACAACAGACGGTGAGCGTCTATGACCGTGGCGGGGACTTCGACTCGCAGGCCCTGGACGGGGCAGATCAGACGACCGCGACCCTTCCCTATCGACCGGGGAACCCCGGGTCGCCGATAGTCTCCGAGCTGGAGGCGCTGGGCGCGATGGCCTGCGAGTTCGCGGACAGCATCCGTCAGCTGAGGGCGCCGCGCACCGACGGTGAGGCGGGGCTTCGGGTGCTATCCGTGCTGGAAGCGGCGACCCGGAGTCTGGCTACGGCCGGCTCCGCACGGGCACTCGACGAAGATCGGCTGGCGGCGCGGGGGCCTGCGTGAGCACGGTGAGGCCCCGGGACAAAAAAAGAAGGCCACCCCAGTAGAAGCCTGGGAGTGACCTTCAGTGGCCCCGACCGGCGTCGATCCGGTGACCTTTCGATTTTCAGTCGAACGCTCTACCAACTGAGCTACAGGGCCAGAAAGAAACCTCGAGAAGTCGCTTTCCAAGGAAAAAAACCCCTTCTTTCGAAAGGGCTTGTTTCCTTTGCGACCCTGACCGGACTTGAACCGGCGACCTCCGCCGTGACAGGGCGGCGCGCTAACCAACTGCGCTACAGGGCCTCGTGATGAGAATCAATCGATCTTCTGAACCAACTGATTTTCACTGCTGAGCTTTTACTGCGTTTTTCGTACTCGTTCATTCTTGCACATTCAGACTTGCATTCTTGCGTAGCCCCAACGGGATTCGAACCCGTGTTAACGCCGTGAAAGGGCGCCGTCCTAGGCCGCTAAACGATGGGGCCAAGACGCCATAAACCGCATGGCTTCCGACGCATAAGCATACGGTCTGCTGCCGGGAAATCCCAAATCGTGTCCCGTGAGCGTGTCGCTAGCGACGTCTCGTGCCGCCACGCCCGTGAATTGCGGGCCGGTTGGGTGGAGCCGGTTTAGGTTCAGGAGGGGTGTTTATAACCTCATGTTGTTACTGTGAAGAAGAGTTAACACAGTGATTGCTGTGATTAACGAGCCCGATCGGGGAGTAATGAAGCGCACGGCACATCCGAATGGCCGCGAAGCAATGAAGCGACTGGGAGGTCTCCGGTCACCTGGGGGTGCCCGCATCCGTCGTCGACCTCTGAGTCTGATCACCGGTTTCATCGCGGCCCTTGCCCTGTGTGTCACGCTCGTCGGCCCGGCTGGGTCCGCCCAGGCCGTGGACTACCCGACCTGGCAGGACCTGCAGAACGCCAAGTCCAATACGGCGGCGGCGGCGACGCAGGTCACCCAGATCCAGAACCTGATCGCGAATCTGCAGGACCAGGTCAAGCAGACGCAGGCCGAGTCCGAGGCGCGCGGCGCCGAACTCCAGGTCGCCCAGGAGAAGTTCGACGAGGCAAGCCGCCGTGCCGTCGACCTGCAGCAGCAGGCCGACGCCAGCACCGCGGTTGCCCAGACGGCCACGCGCCAGGCCGGCCAGCTGGCCGCGCAGCTCTACCGCACGGGCGGTACCGATCTGAGCGTCAACCTCTTCCTCGACGGCCAGGACAGCAGCGAGGGTGCGGATGCGCTCCTGTCGAAGCTCGGCAGCATGAGCAAGCTCGTCGAGCGCAGCACCGGCGTCTACGAGGAGGCGCAGACCGCACGGAACGCGGCCCAGTCCCTCGGCGACCAGGCCAAGATCGCCCAATCCGAACGTGAAACCCTGCGGGTGGCCGCCGAGGCCGCCCTCGTCGCGGCGCAGGAAGCCGCGCAGGCCGCCACCGACGCGCTGGCCGAGTCGGAGGCGAAGAGCATCGAGCTCAACGCCCAGCTCGCCTTCATGCAGGACGCCCAGGCGACGACGGCGGCGGGGTACGAGGCCGGCGTGATCGAGCGGGCCCGCCTCGCCGCGATCGAGGCCGAGCGGGTGCGGGTGGAGCAGGCCGCGGCCGAAGCCAGAGCGGCCGCCGCGGCAGCGGCAGCGGCCGCCAACCGGAGTAGTAGCAGCGGCAGCAGTAGCGGCGGCGGCGGCGGTGGTGGCGGCGGAAGCAGCGGCGGATCGGTCGGCGGCGGCGGCTGGGCAGTTCCCGCCAATGGGCGGATCACGGATGGTTACGGTCCGCGCGCGGTGATCTGCGGCAGCGACGGCTGCAGCAAGGGCTTCCACAGTGGCACCGACCTCGGCGCCGGCTGCGGCGCGTCGATCTACGCGGCCAGCAGCGGCACCGTGATCTATGCGGGCGGGTACGGCACGTACGGCAACTTCGTCCTGATCCAGCACGCCGGCGGGATATCCACCGGCTACGCCCACATCCGGCCCGGAGGCATCGGTGTCTCGAACGGCCAGAGCGTCTCGGCCGGGCAGCGGATCGCCAGCGTCGGCGAAACGGGAGCGGCCAGCGGCTGCCACCTGCACTTCGAGGTTCGCACCAACGGCAACCAGATCAACCCTGCTCCGTTCATGGCCGACCGAGGAGCTTCCCTTGGCTAAAGACACCGCCCGAGGCTCGATTCGGCACACTCCCGCCCGGCTGTTCGCGGCCGTCGCGGTCGGGGCGGTCGCGGCATCCGCAGCAGGAGTTACTCCGGCGGCGTTCGCCGAACCGGGGTATCCCAGCTGGGACGACGTGCAGAAGGCCAAGCAGAGCGAGGCGACCAAGCAGGCCGAGATCGTCACGATCACCGGGCTGCTGGGCGACCTGCAGGTGCGGGCGGATGCCGCGTCGAAGTCGTCGCGGATCGCCGCCGAGGCCTATCGAGTGGCCCGGGACGATCTTGACGCCGCCACGGTTCGCGAGGCCAGCCTGCTGGGCCAGGCCACGTCCGCGAATAAGCGCGCGGCGACATCCCGGATGCGGGCCGGTCTGATCGCAGCCCACCTCGCCAAGACGGGGGCGCAGGACCTGTCGCTCAATCTCTTCCTCAACGGGGACGGCGCCGACGACCTGCTGCACCAGCTGGGCACGGCCAGCAAGCTGGGCGAGCAATCCGAAACGATCTACAACCAGGCCGTGCAGGACAAGAACACCGCCGAGGCTCTGGGCGAGCAGGCCACCGCCGCCACCGCGGAACGTGCCCGCCTCTCGGCCGAGTCCGTGACCACCTACGACGCCGCAACCGCGGCCGCCCAGGTCGCGGAGGCGGCCTTCCAGACGGAGCAGAAGAGGTCGAACGACCTGTTCGAGCAGCTGGCGCTCCTCAAGGACACGACGGCCGAGGCCGAGCGCTCCTTCCAGGCCGGTCAGGATGCCGTGGCCGCCGCCGCCGCTCTCGCTCGGGCGCAGGCATCCGCCGCAGCGAAGCAGGCCGCCGCCGCGGCGAAGGCACCGGCCGCCTCGCCGGGAGCCGGGGCCCAGGCACCCGCAGC
>NZ_SOGW01000099.1:0-18970 GCF_004403075.1 Cryobacterium sp. TMT2-10
GCGCTGGTCGCCGCCGCTACCGGTGCCATCACCGAAGAAACAGCGGGGCTGCCGGGGGAGGGGTTCGCGTTCCCCGCGGACCTGATCCGGGGCATGGCCCTGCAGTGGCAGGCGCGCCTCGACCCCGACGGCACCGCCCCGAACGAAGACGTCGCCGAGCCGCGCAGCACCGTCGGGTTCGGCCTGCTCAGGGACGGCCTCTACCCCTTGCGGGGCGCCGTCACGGCCGAGCTGCGCGGCATCATGAACGGCATCTTCGACACCTACCTCTCCGCTCATGCGGCGCCCGCGTTCCCGAGCGCGGAGGAGCAGGCGCTGATGGACTCCGGGGANTGGTGCACGTGAACGCCGTCGACCTCGCCGACGAGCACGGAGTCGGCTGGATCGACGGGGTCGAAGCTCCGGTGTCGATGCGCACCGTGAACCAGCTGATCTGCGCCGGCGGGTACCGCAAGATCGTCTTCGGAGTGAACGGTGAGGTGCTCTACCTGGGCGGCAAGGAAAGATTCTTCAGCCAGGCCCAACGCCGGGCGATCGCCGCCCGGGACGGCGGGTGCATCATCCCGGGCTGCCAGGTCAATGCGGCCTGGGCCGAGGTGCACCACATCATCCCGTGGGTCAACCACGGGCCCACCGACATCAACAACGGGGTGCTGCTGTGCTGGTTCCACCATCACAGCATCGAGACCTCGGGGTGGCTGATCCGCATGGTGCGGGGCAAACCCGAGGTGATGGCACCGGTCTGCTTCGATCCCACCCGTACCTGGGTACCGGGCCAGGACCACCGCGCCCACCGGGCCAGTCAGGCCGGCGGTGCCGGCCGCGGCCGCCGAGCCCGCACCCGAGCCCACCCGCAGGCCACGGGTTCAACGGAATAGGCGCGCCGGCGTGGGTGGATCCTCTCTGTTCGCGCACGGCCGGGCCGGGTGCCCTCGTCCAGCCGGGCGACGTAGGGTTGACGAGTGATAACCCCCGTCATCCGCCCGCGACGGTTGCGCAACTCTCCCGCGCTCCGCCGCCTGGCCACCGAAATCCGTCTGCACCCGTCTGAATTGGTCCTGCCCATGTTCGTGCGGGAGGGGAGCGGCGACGCCGTTCCGATCCAGTCGATGCCCGGGGTGGTGCAGCACACCATCGACAGCGCCCGCCGGGCCGTCACGGAGGCCGCGGCGGCAGGCATCGGCGGCGTGATGCTGTTCGGCGTGCCGTCCGTGCGCGACGCCGTCGGGTCCGGAGCCACCGACCCCGACGGCATCCTCAACGCCGCCACCCGCGCGCTGGCCGACGAGGTCGGCGACGCCCTCTCCGTGCAGACCGACCTGTGCCTGGACGAGTTCACCGACCACGGCCACTGCGGCGTGCTCTCCGTCGACGGCAGCGTCGACAACGACGCCACCCTCGAGCGCTATCGCGAGATGGCGCTCGTGCAGGCCGCCTCAGGGTCTCAGCTGCTCGGGCTCAGCGGCATGATGGACGGCCAGGTGGCCGCCGTGCGCGAGGCGCTCGACCAGAGCGGCTTCGTGAACACGGCCGTGCTCGCCTATTCCGCCAAGTACGCCTCTGCCTTCTACGGCCCCTTCCGCGACGCCGTGGAGTCGACCCTCGAGGGCGACCGGCGCACGTACCAGCTCGACCCGGCCAACCGCCGGGAAGGGGTGCGCGAGGCGCTGCTCGACATCAGCGAGGGTGCGGACATCGTGATGGTGAAGCCGGCCATGAGTTACCTGGACGTTTTGTCCGATGTGGCCGCCGTTAGTGATATTCCGGTCTGGGCATACCAGGTGTCCGGCGAATACGCCATGATCGAGGCCGCCGCGGCCCACGGCTGGATCGACCGCCGCCGGGCCGTCGAGGAGTCCGTCCTCAGCATCCGTCGCGCCGGCGCGGACGCCGTGCTCACCTACTGGGCGGTCGAACTCGCCACCTGGCTGAACGAAAGGCAGGCCCGCTGATGACCCGCAACGACGATCTGTTCGCCCGGGCGCAGCGCGCCATCCCCGGCGGCGTGAACTCGCCTGTACGGGCCTTCCGCTCGGTCGGCGGCACCCCGCTCTTCCTGGTCAAGGCGAAGGGCGCCTACGTCACCGATTCCGACGGGCGCGAGTACGTCGACCTGGTCAGCTCGTGGGGGCCGGCCATCCTCGGCCACGCCCACCCGGACGTGGTGCAGGCCGTGCAGGATGCCGCCGCCCTCGGTCTCTCCTTCGGCGCCTCCACACCGGGCGAGACCGTGCTGGCCGAACTGATCGAGGAGCGCGTCGGCGCCGTCGAGAAGCTGCGCCTGGTGTCCACCGGCACCGAGGCCACCATGACGGCCATCCGCCTGGCCCGCGGTTTCACCGGCCGTGACCTGCTGATCAAGTTCGCCGGCCACTACCACGGCCACTCGGACGGGCTGCTGGCCCAGGCCGGGTCGGGCCTGGCCACCCTGGCGCTGCCCGGGTCCGCCGGAGTGACCGCTGCGACCGCCGCGCAGACCCTCGTGCTGCCCTACAACGACCTCGACGCTCTGCGTGCCGCCTTCGCCGCGCACCCCGGGCGCATCGCCGCCGTGATCACCGAGGCCGCGGCCGCGAACATGGGCGTGGTCGCGCCCGACCCCGGCTTCAACGCCGCCATCACCGAGATCGCGCATGAGAACGGCGCGCTCCTGATCATCGACGAGGTGCTGACCGGCTTCCGGGTCGGCCGCGCGGGCTACTGGGGCCTGGACAACACCGGTCCCGACAACACCGGTCCCGAGGCCGCCCCGACCCGATACACACCCGACCTCTTCACCTTCGGCAAGGTCATCGGCGGCGGCCTCCCGGTCGCGGCCCTCGGCGGCCGGGCCGACGTGATGGACTTCCTCGCGCCGAACGGCCCGGTCTACCAGGCCGGCACCCTCTCCGGGAACCCGGTGGCCGTGGCCGCCGGAATCGCGACCCTCAGCGCCCTGGACGACAGCGTCTACGCGCAGCTCGACGCCACGGCCCTGCTGCTCTCCGAGGCCGTGTCGGCCGCGTTCTCGGCCGAGGGCGTCGCCCACGCAGTGCAACGCGCCGGCAACCTGTTCAGCTTCGTCTTCGGGGACGAGGCCGCGGCCTCCGCACCCCGGGACTACGCGCAGGTGCAGCGGCAGGACGCGTTCCGCTACGGCCCGTTCTTCCACTCCATGCTGGACCAGGGCATCTCCTTGCCGCCGTCGGTGTTCGAGGCCTGGTTCGTCTCCGCGGCCCACGACGAGAGCGCGCTCGGCTGGATCCTCGATGCCCTGCCGACCGCCGCGAAAGCCGCGGCGGCGGCGACCGCCCCGGTGTGAGCATCCGCCCAGGTGTGAGCATCCGCCCAGGGGACGTTATTCCTTTGTGAGGTTGTCGATAAAAGAAATTCCGGCCGGAACAGGCAGACTAGGACGATGGCTTCCCTCCGCGTTCACCCCGACCGGCTCGAGATCCACCTGACGAAGGCGGAGCGCACCATCTCGCTGCGCAAAGAGGACCTCGTGGTGGCGCGCGAGAACATCCGTTCGGTCACGATCACGGATGATCCGTGGATCTGGATCCGCGGCATCCGTGCCCCCGGGCTGGAGGTGCCGCTCCTGCTCGCGGTCGGAACCTGGAAGTTCCACGGCGGCAAGGACTTCCTGGCGATCAAGCGCCGGCGGCCGGCGGTCGTCATCGACCTCGTCGATGAGGACTTCTCCCGCGTGATCCTCACGACCAACCACGCGCCGGACCTGATCGCGTCGCTCAAGCTGTAGCGCCGGCCGCGCCGCTGCGGCCGCGTGCGGCGCCGCGGCTACCGCCGGACGTCGACGACCGTGCGGCCGTGCAGCGTGCCGGCGAGGATGCGCGCGCCCGCGTCGAACGCGGCGTCGAGCGGGACGACCTCGGTCAGGCTGTCGAGCAGCTCCAGGTCGAGGTCGGTGGCGAGGCGCCGCCAGGCCTGCTGGCGCTGGGGCAGCGGGGCCTCGACCGAGTTGACCCCGACGAGGCTGACCGCGCGCAGGATGAACGGCATCACCGTCGCGGGCAGGTCGGCGCCCTGGGCCAGGCCGCACGATGTGACCACGCCGCCGTAGTTGGTCTGGGCGAGGACGTTGGCGAGGGTCGTGCTGCCGACCGAGTCGATGGCGCCGGCCCAGCGCTGGGGCTGCAGCGGTTTGCCGGGCTCGCTGAGCGTGCGGCGGTCGACGAGTTCGGCGGCGCCGAGCCCGCGCAGGTAGTCGCCGAGTTCGTCGATGCGGCCGGTCGAGGCGGTCACCCGGTAGCCCCGGTGGGACAGCAGGGCCACCGCGACGCTGCCGACGCCGCCGCCGGCGCCCGTGACCAGGATGTCGCCGGAGTCGGGGGTGATCCCGCCGCGCTCGAGTGCGAGCACGGAGAGCATCGCCGTGAACCCGGCCGTGCCGATCGCCGCGGCCCGACGGGCGCTGATGCCCTCCGGCCGACGCACCAGCGAGTCGCCGGAGACCCGGGCCCGCTCGGCCAGACCGCCGTGGTGGGTCTCGCTGAGGCCCGCCCCGTTCAGGATGACCTGGTCCCCGGCCTGCCAGCGCGGGTCCTCGCTGTGCAGCACCCGGCCGACCAGGTCGATGCCCGCGATCAGCGGCCAGACGCGCACGACCCCCGGGCGACCGGTCAGGGCCAGGCCGTCCTTGAAGTTGATGCTGGAGTAGTCGACGGCGATGGTGACGTCGCCGTCCATCAGGAAGGCGTCGTCCACCACCCGCAGGGCCGCGGACTGCACCTTCTTGCCCTCATCGTTTTCGGTTCGATCGACGACGATTGCGCGGAACTGTGTCTCGTTACCCATGAGTCGAGCCTACGTGCGTCCGGTCCGGTCGCGGGGAGGTCAGGTGACGTCGCGCTTCCAGCTGACGAAGTAGCCGCCGACGGTGGCCGCGACCGCGTAGGCGAGCAGGACGAGGCCGCCCTGCCACCACTCCAGCATCGCCGTGCTGGTCCCGGTCGGGCTGGCGATGGTGAAGAAACTGGCCCCGACCAGGGCGTCGGAGGCGGCGCCGGGCAGGTAGTTGCCGATGCCCGCCGTTACTTCGGTGAACATCGACGCGAAGCGCAACAGCGGTTCGACGAACTGGGTGAAGGCGAGCACGATCACGACCGCGGCCACCTGGCTGGGCACCAGCACGCCGAGCCCCACGCCGACGCCGGCCCACATCGCCATGGCCAGCACGGTGCGCCCGATCAGCGCCCAGGTGCCGCTGTCGCCGAGCAGCGGGTCGACGCCGAAGGCCCCGATCACGAGTGCGCCCACCCCGACGGATGCCAGCAGCGCCACGACGCCGAAGCCCGCCCCCGCGAGGAACAGGGTCACGGTCTTCGCCCCCAGCACCTGGCCGCGGCGGGGGTTCGCGAGGAACGTGGGCGTCAGGGTCTGGTGCCGGAACTCGCCCGTGGTGGACAGGGCGCCCAGCAGCACCGGGAACACGTAGCCGACGGAGGAGGCGAAGCTGTAGACCAGCGGCGGGAGGCTGCCGAGCGGCGGGGCGCCCTGGCCGCCCGTTCCGGCGGCGTCGGGGCTGATGGCGCCGCTTTCGATTCCGGCGAACAGGGCGGCGAGGCCGCCGGCCAGCAGCGCGATGTAGCCGAACATCACGGCGGCCAGCACCCACCACATCCGTGTGGTCAGTGTCTTGGCGAATTCGGCGCGGATCGCGCGCAGGAAGGGGGTCATGCCGGCTCGCCTCCGGTGCCGTGCGGCTCGGTGTCGTTGGGATTGCTGCCGTGCGGCTTCCCGTCGTGCGGCTGCTCGTCGTTCGGGTGTTCGTCGTGCGGGTGGCCGTGGGCGTTGTCGTTCACCAGGGCGAGGAAGGCGTCTTCGAGCCCCTTCTTCTGGCGGTGCAGGGCGCTGACCTCCACCCCGGCCGTGAAGGCGATGTGACCGATCAGCGCCGGGTCCGGCGCGGCGGCCAGCAGCCCGGTGCGGCCGGTCGTGAACTCGATCCCGGCCCGACCGAGCGCCGCCGCGAGGGCCGCGCGGTCGGGGGAGTCCACGATGATGCGGGGCGCGATCTGCGTTTCGAGGCTGGACAGCGGCCCGCGGTGAACGAGCTCGCCCTGCGCGATGATGATGACGTCATCGACGCTCTGCTGCACCTCCGAGAGCAGGTGGGAGCTCACCAGCACGGTGCGACCCTCGTCGGCCATCGCGCGCAGGAAGCCGCGGATCCATTTGATCCCCTCGGGGTCGAGGCCGTTGATCGGTTCGTCGAGCACCAGCACGCCCGGGTCGCCCAGCAGGGTGAAGGCCAGGCCGAGCCGCTGGCGCATGCCGAGCGAATACCCGCCGACCCGCTGGTCGCCGTGGGCGTCGAGCCCGACGGTGTGCAGCACCTCGTCCACGCGGGCGCGGGGCAGGCCGGCCGCGATCGCGTAAACGGCCAGGTGGTTGCGGGCCGTGCGGCCGGGGTGGAAGCTGGCGGCTTCGAGCGCGGCGCCGACGGTGCGGAGGGGCTGGGGCAGGCTCCGGTAACGGATGCCGCCGATGGTGGCCATTCCCGAGGTGGGGGTGACCAGTCCGAGCAGCACCCGCAGAGTCGTGGTCTTGCCGGCGCCGTTGGGGCCGAGGAAACCCGTGACGCGGCCCGGTTCCACGCTGAACGAGAGATTGTTGACCGCGGTCACCCCGCCGAACCGCTTGGTGACGTGACTGAACTCGATGATCGCGCCGACCGGCATCCGTGGCCCCCTCCATCTGGTGCTGGCCCCAGCCTAGTGAGTGCGCCCCCGTGCCCGCAGTCGCCCGCACCTCCCGCCCTGAACCAATTCGACGGAGATTCTGCTCTAAAAACACGTATCCGGTGTGTTCCGGCCCATTTTCGGCAAAATCTCCGTCGAATTCGTTAGGGGCGCGGGGCGCGGGGGACGACCCGGACGACCCGGACGACCCGGACGACCCGGACGACCCGGACGACCCGGACGACCAGGCCGACAGGCCGACCTCGGCCCGGCCGGTCAGGCCGCGGTGTGAGCGGAGCAGGCCGGGGGGTCGGCCGCGACGCAGGCCGGGCAGACCACGAGCTGTTCCCGGCACGAGGCATCGCGGCAGTTGAGCATGTTCTTGGTCGGCTCGCCGCACACGGTGCAGTGGCCGATCACGGCGACGTGGCCGCTGAAGTCCACGGACATCCGCTGGTCGAAGACGTACAGCGACCCGTTCCAGAGCCCGTCGTCGCCGAACGCCTCGCCGTACCGCACGACGCCGCCGTCGAGCTGGTAGACCTCGCCGAAGCCGCGGTCCTTCATCAGTGAGCTGAGCACCTCACAACGGATGCCTCCGGTGCAGTAGGTGACCACCGGCCGGTCCTTGAGGTGGTCGTATTTGCCGCTCTCGAGCTCGGCCACGAACTCGCGCGTGTTGGCCACGTCCGGCACGATCGCGTTCCTGAACCGGCCGATCTCCGCCTCGAACGCGTTGCGCCCGTCGAAGAAGGCCACGTCATCGCCGCGCTCCTCGACCAGGGCGTGCAGCTCGGCCGGGGACAGTTTCGTGCCGCCGCCGACCACTCCGCCGGCGTCCACCCTCAGCTCCCCGGGGGCGCCGAAGCTCACGATCTCATCGCGCACCTTCACGACCAGCCGGGGGAAGTCGAGGCTCAGGCCGGCCGGGTCGAGCCCGGTGCCCTCGCTCCACTTGACGTCGAGCTGCTTGAACGGGGCGTACTCACGGGTCTTGCGCAGGTAGCGTTTGAGCGCGGGGAGGTCACCGCCGAGGGTGCCGTTCAGGCCGTCCTTCGAGATCAGGATACGACCGCGGAGACCGAGCGATTCGCACAGGTCCCGCTGCCAGAGGCGCACGGCCTCCGGGTCGGAAAGCGGCGTGAAGACGTAGTAGAGCAGAATCTTCGGAATGGCCACGACCCCATTTTACCGAGGTTGACGCACGGTTCTCGCCGCAGGCGCAGCCCGGGCCGGTCGTCTAAACTGCTGCCAACCATAGGAGGCCACATGGCCCTGAACGATCCTCTCGCCCGCTTCGGCGAAGTCCCGCTCTTCACCCTGACCAGCACCGACATGACCGACGGGGCCCCGCTCGCCGCGGCGCAGTTCGGCCTCGGGTCCGGCGGCCGGAACGTGTCGCCGCAGCTGTCCTGGTCGGGGTTCCCGGCCGGCACGAAGAGCTTCGCCGTGACCGTGTACGACCCCGACGCGCCGACCGGTTCCGGGTACTGGCACTGGGCGGCCTTCAACCTGCCGGCGACGTGCACCTCCCTCCCGGCCGGGGCCGGAGCGCCCGGCGGGCGTCTGCTGCCCCCCGGCGCGGTCATCCTGCCCAATGAGGCACGCCAGCCGGCCTTCGTCGGCGCGGGACCGCCGGCCGGCACCGGCACCCACCGGTACCAGTTCATCGTGCACGCGGTCGACGTGGCGAGACTCGAGGTCGACCCGGACTCGACCCCGGCCGTGCTCGGATTCAACCTGCACTTCCACACGCTGGGCCGCGCCGTGCTCGAGGCGACGGGCGCTTTCGGAGGGGCTGCCGCTGACGGGGAGCGCCACTAGGCCTGCCCCGGCCAGGTGGGCAGCTGCCCAGCTGCTCAACCGCTCAGCTGCGTGCCCATTCAGGCGGCGGCGTGCCCGCTCAGGCGGCGTCGAGCGTCGCCGACTCCTCTGCCGTGAGCGTGAACTCGGTCGCCTGAACCGAGTCCCGGATGCTTTCCGGGCGGGAGGCGCCCGGGATCGGGATCACGTGCGGCGACTCCGACAGGTGCCAGGCGAGGCAGGCCACCTGCGGGCTCACGCCGCGTGCGGCCGCGACGGACGCGAACGCCGGGAACCGGTCGCCGAGTGACGCGGCAGACAGGATGCCGCCGAGCGGGCGCCAGGGCAGGAACGCGATGCCGAGCTCGTCGCAGAGGCGCAGCTCGGGCTCGCTGCTGCGGAACGCCGGGGAGAACTGGTTCTGCACGGATGCCAGCCGGCCGCCCAGGATCTCCCGGGCCAGCAGGATCTGCTCCGGGTTCGCATTGGAGATTCCGGCCAGCTCAATGGTGCCGGCGTCGAGCAGCTCGCGCAGGGCCCCGATCGAGTCGGCGTACGGCACGGCCGGGTCGGGCCGGTGGAACTGGTAGAGCCCGATCGCGTCGCCGCCGAGGCGTTTCAGCGACGCTTCGGCGGCCCGCTTCAGGTGCTCGGGTCGGCCGTCGATCGTCCAGGTGCCGTCTCCCGGCCGGAGGTGCCCGCCCTTCGTCGCCACGAGCACGGTCGACGTGTCGCCGCCCCACGACGCGATCGCTCCGGCGATGAGGGTTTCGTTGTGGCCGACCTCGTCACTGTGCAGGTGGTACGAATCCGCCGTGTCGAAGAGGGTCACGCCGGCCTCGAGGGCGGCATGGATCGTGGCCACGGAGCGTGCGGAATCCGGTCGCCCCTCGATCGACATCGGCATGCCGCCGAGTCCGATGGCGCTGACCTCGCGGTGGGCGATGAGCCTGGTCTTCATGAGTCCTTCAATCCCCGGGCGAAGCCGGTGTCTGGCCGTGCGGCCGCACGGAGTGTGCGGCCGCACTGAGAGTGTCGAGTGTGCGTTCCGGTGTCACCAGGCGTAGTGCTCCGGCGCCGGCTTTCGGCCGGGAAAGATCTCGTCCAGCCGGGCGAGGGCTTCGGCGTCGAGGGACACCGTGAGCGCGCGCACCGCGGCATCCAACTGGTCCAGGGTGCGGGGGCCCACGATCGGGGCGGTGACCGCCGGCTGGTGCAGCAACCAGGCCAGTCCGACGTCGCCCGGCTGATGACCGAGCTCCGCGCAGAAGTCCTCGTACTGCCCGATCGCGGGGCGGTTCTTCTCGAGCAGCTCGGCGACCTTGCCCTCGAGGCGACGCTTGCCCTCCCGCTCGTTGCGGAGCACCCCGCCGAGCAGCCCGCCCTGCAGCGGCGACCAGGGGATGATTCCCAGGCCGTTGCTGACGGCGGCGGGAATGACCTCGAGCTCGATGTCGCGAGTCAGCAGGTTGTAGATCGACTGCTCGCTGACCAGGCCGGTGAAGTTGCGCCGCTTCGCCTCCGCCTGGGCGGTGGCGATGTGCCAGCCGGCGAAGTTGCTGCTGCCGGCGTAGAGGATCTTGCCCTGCGCGACGGCCGTCTCCATCGCCTGCCAGATCTCATCCCACGGGGTGTTCCGGTCGACGTGGTGGAACTGGTAGACGTCGATGTAGTCCGTCTGCAACCGGGTCAGGCTGGCGTCGAGAGCGCGCCTGATGTTGAGCGCCGAGAGCTTGCCCTCGTTGGGCAGCCCGCTCATGTCGCCGTAGAGCTTGGTCGCGAGCACGGTTCCCTCCCGGCGCGCACCGCCCTGTGCGAACCAGTTGCCGATGATCTTCTCGGTGCCGCCCTTGCCGGTGCTGTCGCCGTAGACGTTCGCGGTGTCGACGTAGTTGATGCCGTAGCCGCGGGCCGAGTCCATGATCGCGTGGGCGTCGGCCTCCGGGGCCCAGTGGCCGAAGTTCATGGTGCCGAGGCAGAGGCGGGATACCTCCAGGCCGGAACGGCCGAGATGTGTGTAGTCCATGACCCCAGCATCCTCCCGCGGCGGTGACAACGGCAACTGAGGCGCTCTCAGCTTGCATGCGGTCGGGCGGCCTGGAGTCGGTTCGTGATCCAGACGCACCGCTCCCTCGCATGACCGACACCCGTTCCGTAACCGGCACCGACGCTCTTCCCGCATCCGGCACGACGCACCGATTGCCGCAGAAGACGAAACCGCAGAAGACGAAACCGCACCGGGAAACGGCGCTGTCCCGCGTCCCCGTCTGGGCCTGGCGGGCACTGATGCACCGGGTCTCGGCCGGCGAGTTGCACAAGTTCAATGCCGAGCCCATCGACACCGTCGACTACCACTTCGACCGTGACTACGTGGGCGACGGCATCCGTGACCACATGCTGGACGTGCTCGTGCTGCACGATGCCCCGGGGCCGCTGCCGGTCTACGTCTACTTCCACGGCGGCGGCTGGACCTCGGGTGACAAGGCTCCGCTGACGAAATACTGCGCCAGCCAGCCAGCCAGCCAGCCAGCCAGCCAGCCAGCCAGCCAGCCAGCCAGCCAGCCAGCCAGCCAGCCAGCCAGCCAGCCAGCCAGCCAGGCCGCCGACGGAATGGTCGTCGTCAACGCGAACTACCGCATGGCCACGCGTTTTCAGCTCAAGCACATGCTCCGTGACGGGAACGCGGTGCTCGACGGGGTGGCCCGGCACATCGAGGATTTCGGAGGCGACCCGACCCGGATCGTGCTCGGCGGCGATTCCGCCGGCGGCCACATCGCCGCGCTCCTGGCGGCTTCGGCGTACGAGCCGGCGCTGGCCGCGTACTACGACGTCGAGCCAGGGGTGGAGCCCGCACACCTGCGCGGCCTGGTGCAGCACTGCAGCATCGCGGACGTGTCCGTCATGTTCGAGCGCGGCTTCGTCCTGAGCCTCAATTTTCTGCGGATGCTGCTGCCCGAGCGCGGCCGCGGCGTCGTGCTCCGCACCGCCGCCCGGTTCATGTCGCCGATCGAGTGGCTCGACAGCGGGTTCCCGCCCGTGTTCGTGACCACCTCGGAGCGCGACTACTTCTACCGGGCGAACCTCAATTTCATCGCGGCCCTCCGCCGCCGGTCGATCCAGGTGGACACCCTGATCTACGACCGCAAGCAGGCGAACACGCACCACACCTGGCAGCAGGATGCCGCCCATCCCGAATCGCAGGAGGTTTACCGCCGGCTGGGGGCTTTCGTGCGCCGGGTGGCCTCAATTCCGGCCGCGGCCCTCGCCGTGGCATCCGTGCCCGTCGCATCCGTGCCCGCTGCCGCCCTGCCCGCCGCCGCCAGCCCTGCTCGGCGAGAGTGCCCGTTCCGGTCGAGAGTGACCCGCGCAACGGGCACTCTCGACCGGAACGGGCACTGCGGGTGGGCTTTCAGCTGCTGGCGCCGGTGGCGGCGAGCACGCCGCCGAGGCCGACCATCATCACGCCGCCCGTGGCGGAGAGGTGTTCCATCCGGCGGGGCGACTTGGCGAACCAGTCGCGCGCCGACCCGGCGGCCAGGGCCCACGTGCTGTCGCCGAGCAGGGCCAGCACGACGAACACGATTCCGAGGCTCATCAGCTGCATCGGCACCGCCCCGGCCGAGTAGTCCACGAACTGGGGCAGCACGGCCACGAAGAACACGATCGACTTCGGGTTGCTGATGCCGACGACCGAGCCCTCGGCCAAGAGCCGCCACTTTGACTTCGCGGCCGTGCTCACCGCGATGCTCCCGGCCGCCGTGCGCCGGTGCCGGATGGCCTGCACGCCCAGATAGACGATGTACGCCGCCCCGGCGAACTTGACCACGGTGAAGACCAGCACCGACTCGGTCACGATGGCCCCGAGGCCGAGCGCCACGGCCGCGATCACGGGCAGCATCCCGAGCGCGTTTCCGACCACGCTGAGGAACCCGCCCAGTCGGCCGAGCGCGAGCGAGCGCCCGATCACGAACAGCACGGTGGGGCCGGGCAGAGCGATCAGGGCGACGGAGGCCAGCGCGAACGTGAGCAGGTTGGGCAACGGAACCATAGACGAATGTTAACCCCCCGGCCGGCCCGGCAGCATCCGCTGTGGCAATCGTGCAGGTTCCGGGCCTGTTGTGACGGATGATTGTGGCCCTCAACAGCAAATGCGCGCCCCGCACCGGGCTCGCCCTAGTATCGACGGGTGCATATGCTCTGGCGAACTCTCCTCCACAGTCTGGTCTCCCGCTTCGGCCCGAGGCTCGGCCACTACGACGTGGCCCGCACCCGATTCATCACCCTGCCGACCGACCAGGACATCCTGCGGCACATGAACAACGGCGTGTACCTGTCGATCATGGACATCGCCCGGTTCGACCTGCTGCATCGCACCGGGATCTGGGCGATCTTCCTGAAGCGCGGCTGGTACCCGGTCGTCGTTTCCGAGACGATCAGCTTTCGCAAGTCGCTGACCCTCGGCCAGAAGTTCACGGTGGAATCGCGCATCCTCGGCTTCGACGCCAAGGCCGTCTACGTGGAGCAGCGGTTCGTGCGGCCCGGCGCCGACGGCAGCCCCGAGGTGTACGCGCAGGGCTTCATCCGGGGCCGGTTCCTGAAGCGCACCGGCGGCGTCGTGACCATCGACGAACTGGTCGAGGCCGTCGGCACGGTCCCGGAGGACCTGTCCGTGCCCGCCTGGCTGCTGGACTGGAGCACGGATGTCGCGATGCCGGCCACCCGCGCCCCGGCCCCCAGCGTCTGGGCCTGACCTTCCGCGTCTGAATCTGGCCTTGCGGCCCGGGTCAGCGCGCCCGGGTCAGGACGCCTGCTCGGACGCCTTCCGGGGAACGATGAGCTCCCGGTAGTGCTCCGCATAGTGCGCGTAGCGCGCCCGGTGCGGCATCGGCTTGCCCGCGCGCGACGCCACGAGCCGGTCGAGGTAGTAGTCCCAGTGCGGTCCGACGTCGATCGCCTCCGCGGGGGAGTGCAGGCGCTGGCCGAAGGTCAGCGTGGTCATGCCGGCGCTGTTGACCAGGTGCAGGATCAGGTGGCGGGCGGCGTCGCCGTCGCCGATTTCGACGGTGAACCGCTTCGGCGGGATGCACTGGCGGATGCTGACGTACTCCCACTCGGCATCGGGCTCGTCCAGCCGGAACTTCACGGCGCCCGTTTCGGGCGAGCCGGTGAAGGTCCCGATCCAGGCGGAGAGAGTGCCCGGGCGGCTCAGGCTCGCCCAGACGTCGTCGATGGGGGAATTGAACAGCCGGTCGAACATGAGATACAGGCCGTCCTCGCGATGGGCGAAACGTCCGGTGTGCCTGGCTGTCATGGAAACCTCCGCGATGAGTGGAACACGTGCCTTCCTGTCAGGTTAAGCCCCTTTGGGCCCCGCCGCCACCGGGCACGCCGCCACCCGGCGGAGCGCCCGGTGCACCGAGGGTGGGCCGGCCTCCGGGCGGCCCGCTCACTCCTCCAGCACGGCCATGGCCGCGTTGTGCCCGCCGATCCCGCTGACGCCGCCGCCGCGGCGCGCGCCGGCCCCGCAGATCAGGATCCGCGGGTGCTCCGTGGCCACGCCCCAGCGCTCGGCCGCGGTGTCCCGCGGCGCGTCGTCCTCGAGGAACGGCCAGTCCAGGGGGCCGTGGAAGATGTTGCCGCCGGTGAGGTTGAGGGCGTGCTCCAGGTCGAGGGTGGTCTTCGTTTCGATGCAGGGTCGGCCCGCGGCATCCGTCAGCAGCAGGCCCTCGATCGGTTCGGCGAGCACGGAGTTGAGGGATTCGAGCACGGCCGCCTGCAGCCGCGCCCGGGTCTCGTCGTTGTTCTCCTCGGTGAGCCAGCGGTGCGGGGTGTGCAGCCCGAAGACCGTGAGGGTCTGCGCCCCGGCCGCCACGAGCTCGGGTGAGAGGATGCTCGGGTCGGTGAGCGAGTGGCAGTAGATCTCGCAGGGGAGCAGGTCGGGGATCTCGCCGCGCACGGCTTCGTCGTAGGCGCGCTCCAGCTGGCTGAAGGTCTCGTTGATGTGGAAGGTTCCGCCGAACGCGGCCTCGGGTGTAACGGATGCATCGCGCAGCTGCGGCAGCCGCTCGAGCAGGAGGTTCACCTTGACCTGCGCGCCCTCCGGCCGGGTGTCGGACCGGCCGGGCTCCGGATGTTCTCCGGTGTCCGCGCCGAGCAGCCCCCGCAGTACCCAGGGGGAGACGTTGGCGAGGATCCGGCGGCCCGCGGCAACCTGATCCGTTCCGCCGTGGCGGTAACGAACCTCGCCGGCCGGGTCGACGGCGGTGACCTCGGCCCCGGTCAGGATCCGGGCGCCGGCCTGTCGGGCCGCTTTCTCCAGGGCTCCGGAGACGGCGCCCATGCCGCCGATCGGCACGTCCCAGTCGCCGGTCTCGTTGCCGATGACGTGGTACAGGAAGCACCGGTTCGCGTCGAGGTCCGCGTCCTGCAGCGAGGTGAAGGTGCCGATCAGGCCGTCGGTGGCGACGACGCCCCGCACGAGGTCGTGGCCGAACCGGGCGGTGATGGCCTCGGCCAGCGGTTGCTCGAAGAACTGGCCCCAGATCGCCTCGTCGCCGACCAGGCGCCGGGCCTCCGAGCGGGTGGGCAGCGGTTCGCAGACCGTGGGGAAGAGTGCGCGGGCGACGTGCTCGGTGTCGCGGTAGAAGGAGCCCCACTCGGCGAAGTCGGCGGCGGCGCCGACCCGGTCGAAGCTGGCCTGGGTGGCCGGCGCGTCGCCGCGGTCGACCAGGAGGCCTCCGGTCAGGTCGCACGGGTTGGGCGTGTAGGAGGAGTAGCGGCGCCGGGCGAGTGCGATCTCGAGGCCGAGCTCGTCGATGATGCGCTGCGGCAGCAGGCTGACCAGGTAGGAGTAGCGGGAGAGCCGGGCGTCGACGCCGGGGAAGGCCTCGGCCGAGATGGCGGCGCCGCCGACCTGCTCATCGCGTTCGAGCAGCAGCACCTTCTTGCCGGCCTGGGCCAGGTAGGCCGCGGCGGTCAGGCCGTTGTGCCCGCCGCCGATGATCACAACGTCGTGAGTGGTTTCCATGCCACGAGACTAGCCGGGACCCGGCGCGGTGCCGGTGCTGGGTGCTGAGTGCGTGGTGAACCAATTCGACGGAGATTCTGGCCGAAACGGGCCCAGAATACCGGAATCCCGCTTTTTAGAGCAGGATCTCCGTCGAATTGGTTCGCGGCGGGCGGCGGGCTAGTAGCCGATGCTCGCGCGCTGGAGCGTTCCGATCTTCGTGCCCTGGGCATCCTGAACGGTCATCGTCGACCCGGCCACGGTGGCCGACTTCGCCTGGCTCAGCCAGGTGTCGACGCCCTCGCAGGCCATCAGCGTCGAGGCGAACGTGCCGAACTCGACGGTGTCGCCCGTGAGCGACCAGGTGCCGATCAGCCGGTTGCAGTCGTCCGAGCCGGCCACGGACTTGTCGTCCTTCAGCTCGAGGCCGGGCTTGCCCTGCGTGTTCGGGCTGCCCCACACCCCGGTCACGTCGCTCGTGCTCGTTCCGGCGCTCGAGGCGCAGCCGCCGAGGCCCAGCACGAGGGCCGCTGCCGCCGCGACGGCGATCAGCCCGATGGTCTTCTTCATGCGCATATTCAAAGCCGAAACCCGGTTGCCGTCAACCACCCGTGGCCGTCAACCGCCCGGCGTCGGCACGGCGACCAGCGCGACGGCGCGGCCCAGGGCCTCCCGCACCGCGAGGACCCCCGGCCGGCTCGCGCTCGATCGCCGGGCGGCCGTGAACACCGTGCGCTGGGGCAGCCCGGGCAGGTCGACCAGCCGCAGGGTGGTCGCCGAACCGGCCCAGACCAGGTCGGGCAGGATGCCGACGGCGTTCCCGGACTCGATCAGGCGGATGTGCGCGATCAGGTCGGCCGTCTCGAATCGCACATCGGGCTCGAAACCCGCCGACCGGCACAACTGCGTCGCCCACTGGCGGGAGGCGGTCCCCTCCGGCTCCATCACCCAGGGCAGGGTCGCCGCGTCCTCCAGCGCCGCCGCCGCGTGGCGCCCGTCCCTGGCGTGCGGCACGGCGAGGCGGAGCGCGTCCGAGGCCAGGTTGACCCGGTCCAGGTCCGGCCGGTGCGCCCGGGTGTGCCCCGGGTACTGCTCGGCGATGACCAGGTCGAAGTCCCGCGCGGACACCTCGAACAGGCCGGCCTCCGGCTCGCGTTCGGTGATCTCCACCCGGAGGTCGGGGAACTCCTCCGCCAGCAGGGTGAGCGCCTGCGGGATGACGGCGTGCGCCGCCGACTGGAAGACGGCCACCCGCACCGTGCCGGACACGGTGGTCAGCGACGCGGTCATGTCCGCCTCGGCCACCTCGAGCCGCTCCAGCAGGTGCGTCGTGTGCTCGACCAGGATCTCGGCCTGCGGGGTGAGCCGCACCCTCCGCCCGACCCGCTGCAGCAGCTCGACGCCGGCCTCCTTCTCCAGCAGGGCGAGCTGTTGCGACACCGCCGACGGGCTGTAGGAGAGGGCTTCGGCGACCCCGGCCAGGGTGCCCCGGATCTTCAACTCCCGCAGCAGGCGCAACCGCTTGACATCCAGCATCCGTCTGCCCTTCGCTCGAACCGGCCACCCCGGTCGATTCATCAATAATTCTAATCAATATCGATTAGGAAGAGTCGCTTTTGCTAATCGGATGGCGGCCTCAGACTGTGGAGAGATTCCCCTGCCCGCTCGCCCAGCGACCGCGAGCCGGAGAGATCCGCCGCGAACGAAAGGCTAGCCTCGTGACCATGACCAACCCCACGCCATCCGTGCAGCAAGATTTCAGCGGCGAGGTCGTCGTGCTGGTGCAGAAGTGGCTCGCCGAGAGCGCCACCATCCCCGCCGACGTGTCGGCCGAACGCCTCGCCGGGGTGCTAAAGGACCCGAACGGGCTGGACTTCACCGTGGGCTTCGTCGACGGCGTCATGCGCCCCGAAGACCTCATGGTCGCCGGCTACAACCTGCAGAAAATCGCCCGCAAGGCGCCCGGATTCCTGCCCTCCTACATGCGCGGCGCCATCGGGCTCGGCGGCGTGCTCGGCCCGGTGCTGCCCTGGGTCGTCATCCCGGCCGCGCGCAAGGTGCTGCGCCAGATGGTCGGGCACCTCGTCGTCGACGCCACGCCGGACAAGCTCGGCCCCGCGATCCGGCACCTGCGCGAGTCGGGCAACCGGCTCAACATCAACCTGCTCGGCGAGGCCGTGCTGGGCGAGAAGGAGGCCCTCCGCCGCCTCGAGGGCACCCGCGCCCTGCTCGCCCGCGACGACGTCGACTACGTCTCGATCAAGGTCTCCTCCATCGCCAGCCAGCTCTCGATGTGGTCGTTCGACGAGGCCGTCGACCGGGTCGTCGAGCGGCTCACCCCGCTCTACGAGCTCGCGGCCGCGTCGCCCGCCCCCAAGTTCATCAACCTGGACATGGAGGAGTACCGCGACCTCGACCTCACCATCGCGGTGTTCGAACGCATCCTCGACCAGCCCCAGCTGCTGCACCTGGAGGCCGGCATCGTGCTGCAGGCCTACCTGCCCGACGCGCTCGGCGCGCTGCAGGGACTCACGCACTGGTCCCAGGGCCGGCGAGCCGCCGGCGGCGCACCGATCAAGGTGCGCATCGTCAAAGGCGCCAACCTGGCCATGGAACACGTCGACTCGGCCGTGCACGACTGGCCGCTGGCGACCTACTCCACCAAGCAGGACAGCGACACGAACTACAAGCGCGTGCTCAGCTGGGCCCTCACACCGCAGAACACGGATGCCGTCAAGATCGGCGTCGCCGGCCACAACCTCTTCGACGTGGCCTGGTCCCACCTCCTCGCCAAGAAGCGCGGCGTCGACGACCGGGTCGAGTTCGAGATGCTGCTGGGCATGGCCACCAGCCAGGCGGAGGCCGTCAGCCGGGACGTCGGGCGCCTCCTGCTCTATACGCCGGTCGTCAACCCGGCCGAATTCGACGTGGCGATCAGCTACCTGATCCGCCGCCTCGAAGAGAACGCCAGCCAGGACAACTTCATGTCGGCCGTGTTCGAACTCACCAGCTCCCCGGCCCTGTTCGAGCGGGAGAAGCAGCGCTTCCTCGCCTCCCTCGAGGCCCTCGACGCCGAGGTGCCGCGGCCCAACCGCCGGCAGGACCGCTCGGCCGTCGACCAGCTCGAAGCCCCCGAGCACGGCGACGTGCAAGCCGGCGAGGAGGAGCCCGACGAGGGCCTCACCGCAGCCGTCCTCGGGCTCACCCGCGGCTCGCTCGGCTCGTTCGGCCTGCTCACTGCGCCCGGTGCACCTGGTGCGCCCGGAGCCTCGAGCTTCCACAACGAACCCGATACCGACCCCTCCCTGCCCGCGAACCGGGCCTGGGGCCGTCGCATCCTGAACCAGGTCGAGACCTCCCGGCTCGGGCTGGACACCATCGCCGCCGCGCGCGTGAGCGACGCCGCCCAGCTGGAGCGCCTGATCGAGACCGCGGCCGCCGGCGGCGCCGCCTGGGGCCAGCGCCCCGGCGCCGAGCG
>NZ_SOGW01000058.1:0-78967 GCF_004403075.1 Cryobacterium sp. TMT2-10
ACAGGCCATCAGAATCGCTCATAAGCAATTTTCCCAGACCCCACGGCCAAGGACGGGAAATCCGGCGGCGTTTTAAACTTTGCCGTTACTGACCCACGCCCCTAGACGGTCAAGTCACAGGAGCCGGCTTCGTCCTGAACGAATTCGACGGAGATTCTGCCGGAATCGGCCCCAAACCGGCCGAAAGCGTGATTCTACAGCAGAATCTCCGTCGAATTGGTTAGCTGCCGAGGAGCGGGCGACGGATGCCCGGGGGCCCGGTCAGGGGACCGCGCCCCCGACGATCTCGAGCTCGGATTTAGGTGTCTCGCGCTGGCCGGCGATCGCGGCCCCGGCCGCGACGCACACCACGACGATGGCGATCTGTTGCTGTAACAGGAACGTCTCCCCCAGCACCAGCGCACCGAACAACGCGGCGATCACCGGCCCGAAGCTGGTGATGATCGCGTAGAGACGCGGGGTGATCCGGCGCAGGATGAAGGTGTCCAGCGTGTACGGGAAGGCCGACGAGAGCACCCCGATCGCCAGCAGAAGCCCGAGCACGCCCCAGTCGAGGCTGGACCAGTCGACCGTGATCAGCGCGAACGGCACCAGCAGAGTCAGGCTGACGACGCTGGCCACGGAGATGCCCTCCAGGCCAGGGAAGGCGGTGGCGACCCGCCGGGTCAGCAGGATGTACGCCGCCCAAGCCGCCGCCGCCGTCAGCGCATAGAGAACGCCGAGCACGTTCAGAGTGCCGTCTGACCAGGTCAGCAGAAACACCCCGCCCGCGGCCGCGGTGGCGTACACGAAGTCGAGGGGGCGGCGCGACGAGGCCAGGGCCAGGGCGAAGGGCCCCAGGAACTCGATGGTGGCGGCGATGCCGAGCCCGAGCAGGTCGACGGCCTCGTAGAAGGTCAGGTTCATCACCGCGAGCACGACGCCCAGGGCCAGGGCGGGCCAGAGGCGCCGCCAGCTGAGGCCGGCCAGTTTCGGCCGGTAGAACGGCAGCACGGCCGCCGCCATCACCAGCTGCCGCACCGCGACCACGACGGGCGAGCCGACGAGCGGGATGGCGAGGCCGGCGAGGGACGAGCCGAAGTTAATGCTGACCTCTGTGACGACCTGGGCGCCCGCACCGGTCAGGCGGTCGCGTTTCGCGGTCACAGCGCTCCTCCCCGCGGCCGGGGCAGGCGCGCTTTTCGAGAGTACCGGTTCGGCCGGGCACGGATGTTCCGCGCCGCGGGGTCATCTGCCCTACCGGAACACCGTCGCCCTACCGGAACACCGAGCGCGCCACCGCCGTGACCTCCATCGGCACCCCGGCCGGCAGCACGACGGCGAGCACCGGGGGCCGCCAGTAGGCAGTCAGCGTCACGGTGGCGCTCTTCCCGTCGACGGATGCCGCCCCGGCCAGCTCCAGCCCCGCGATGCCGCCGTGCGGGGCGGTGTCCAGATACTCCGCGGCGGCCGCGTGAACGTCGGCAGACACCAGGGCGGCCCGCAGCACCGGGCCGGAGCTGTCCGTCGTGACGGCCACCGCGCTGAGGTCGAAGGCCTCCGCCCCGGCCAGTGCTGCGCCGTCGGCGAGGGTCAGCAGCCGCTTCCGTTCGAGGTACAGGGACGTGGCCGCCACGGTGACGAGGATCAGCACCAGGGCCAGGAAACCGTAGAACATGGTCAGCAACAGGATCGAGCCGTCCTCGTCGCCGGGCCGCGCCGACGCTCGCCGGACCACCGCCCGCCGCCCCGGTCCCCCGCCGCTCATCCGGACCGCCAGAACCGGGACACCGTCTGCGTCGCCGAGGCCTCGAGCGGCACGCTGGAACCGTTCCGCAGCGACAGCACATCCGGCACCAGCGGCAGGGGCACCCGGATGCGCACCGTGACCGTGACCGTGCCCCGGCGGGTCAGGCATCCGTCGGTGTCGGCCCGGCAGTCGACGCTCATCTCGGCGTCCGCTGCGTCGATGCCGTAGTCCGCGAGCCCGAACTGCACCGCGCGTTCGGCCCGGGCGGTCGCCGTGGCCTCGTCGGGAGCCTGCACGTAGACGCGGGCGGCCTGGCGCGCGGCCCCCTCGACGGCGAGCGCGCCGCCCTGCAGCGCCGCCATCGCCAGGACCAGGTAGACCAGCGGCACGAGCAGGATCAGGCCCGCCGTGATGAATTCGAGGGAGGCCGAGCCGCGCTCCGACTCGGCGGGACTAGCGCAGGTCCTCGACGGCAGCATGCCCCACCACCTCCAGCCCGCGGCCCGGACCGAACAGTGCGATCAGCGGCAGAGGCGTGATCACCCGCACCTCCACGCTGGGAAAGCCCTCGTAATCGCCGTACCCGGCCTGCACGTCGGTCGCGAACGACGGACCGATCGCCGTGGTGATCAGTTCCCGGGTGCGGGCGGCGCCGTCGGAGAGGCCGCTGTCCGCGAGCGCGGCGTACCGGGCCCCCTCCGCCGCCGCGTCGAGCACGGTGTTGCGTACGTGCAGGGCGAGCCCCAGCTGCATCACGGCCAGCGTCAGCCCGGTGAGCAGCGCCCCGACCATCACGAACTCGGCGACCGCCGAACCGCTCTCGCCGGCGAGCGCGCCCGTCCGGCGTCGCCACGCCACAGTCATCCGGGGCCAAATCATCCGGGGTCCGGTCATCCGCGGCCAAGTCATCCGGGGCCTACATTCCACTGACCCTGTCGATGGCCTGTTGGAACACGCCGCTGAGGGCGGGGCCGGCGAGGCCCCAGATGATCATGACCAGGCCGGCCGTCATCAGGGTGATCAGCACCCAGCCCGGAACGTCGCCCCGCTCATCTGACCATCGCACCGGGAAACGCCGTCTCAGTGTGTTCATGATTGCTCTCCTTCTCGATGGGGCAGCTTCCTTGATCGGGCGGTCGCCCGGTGGGCACTTCGTTGAAGGGACGGCACGTCAGAACCCGCTCTGCAGGATGAACAGGCCGGGAAAGATCGCGAACAGGATCGTCATCGGCAGGATCAGGAACACCAGCGGCACGAGCATGGCGACCTCCTTCTTCCCGGCCACCTCGATCAGTCCCCGCCTGGCCTCGTCCCTCGCGTCCTGCGCCTGGGCGCGCAGCACGTCCGCCAGCGGGGTGCCGCGTTCCAGCGCTCCGACGACCTGGTCGACGAGGCGAGTCACCGACGGCAGCGCAATCCGGCGAGCGAGATTCTGCAGCGCGGCGGACAGCGGCACACCCGTGCGCACGTCGGCCACGACCCCCGCCAGCTCGCGGGACAGCTCGCCGGTGCTCGTGCGGGACACCCGGCCCAGGGCATCCAGAATCCCCTCGCCGGCCGAGAGCGACAGCGTCATGAACTCCAGCACCGTGGGGAACTCGCTCTGCATCCGGGCCAGGCGGGCGGTGGCCGCCCGCTTCAGCGCCCAGTCCCGGGCGAGGGCGCCGCACACCCCCGCGATGGCCGGCAGGCCGACCTGCATGAGCACGGGCAGGGTGCGGAGGGTCGGCACCGTGGTGACCGCGGCCGCCCCGGCGGCCAGGGCGATGAGTGACCAGACGACCTGCTCCGAACGGAAGGCATCGGCCGTGCGGCTGGATCCCGACTGCCGCAGGCGCCGTTCGATCGTGTCCGTACCGCCGAGAACGGCCGCGAACCCGCGTTTCAGGCCGCCGAAGGTCGGCGCGAACAGGGTGCCGAGTACGGGGATCGGGTGCACCGTGGTGCGCCCGACGAACGCCCGGGCCTCGGCCGAGACGTCGAGGATGTACGGCGCCAGTCGCTGCACCAGGCGCGGGCGGCTGAGCCGGGGCACCAGGCTCGCCAGCGACCACAGGCCGACGCCCAGCGCCGTGCCGCAGAAAAGTGCCCAGGCCAATGGAGCGCTCACCGGAACCACCGTCGTTCTTCCGGCAGCCGCCCCAGGGCCACCATCACCTGGTAGGCCACGACGGAGACCACCAGGCCGCCGACGATCACCACCACCCCGGAGGCGGTGTTGTAGGCGATTGCCGCCTCAGGCCGGGAGGCCAGGAGCAGCAGGATGATCCAGGGTGCTGCCACCCCGAGCCTCGCCGCGCTCACGATCCAGGACTGTCGGGCCTCGATTTCCGACCGGATGGCAGAATCCTGCCGCAGCCAGGCGGCCAGGCTCCGCAGCACGACCGTGAGGTCGGAACCGCCGACCTCCCTGGCCATCCGCAGGGTCTCGAGGATGCGATCGGCCACCGGGTCGGCCAGGGACGCCTTCAGCTCGTCCACCGCCGCGGAGAAATTGCCGCTCGCCCGGTACTCACGCGCGAACGCGGCGAACGACGACCGGGTCGACAGCGGTCCGGCCCCGGCCAGGCTGCCCACGCTGTCGGGCAGCGCCAGCCCCGATCGCACCGCGGACACGAGGTGGTCGACGACGTCGGGCCACACCGCCCGGTTCGCACGAAGGCGGGCCCGCGCCCGCCGGGACGCCGTCACCAGCGGCAGCGCCAGCCCGGAGAGCCCCGCGACAACCGACAGAGCAGCGATGCCGAGAATCGCCTGCGCCAGGGCGGCCACGGCCAGCCCCAGCACCAGCGAGATGGCGACGAAGGCCGCCAGCGGAAGCGAACCGAGTCCCGCCTGGGCGAGGATGCCCCGCAACCGGCCCCGCGCCGGGCTCCGCTCTGCCGCCTGGTCGGCCCGGGGCCAGAGTAACGGCGCCGCTACCAGGAGGAGCCCGGCGCCGAGCAGGCATCCGATCACCAGGATCATGCTGCCCCCGGCCGCAGCACGATTGCCGGGTCCAGCCCGGCCGCGCGGAACTTGGCGAGTTTGGTGGGGTGGCCGCCCGTGGGTTCCAGGGCGCCCTCGCGCATCAGGAAGATGGGGCTGGCCTCGATCACGGAACCGGTCAGCCCGCCGCTCGGGGCGATGACCTCGGTCACCCGACGGCGGCCGTGCCGGTCGATCGCGCAGTGCACGACGATGTCGATGCAACCGGCCACGGTCGGCAGCACAAATGCCGAATCGATGTTGCGACCGGCCAGCAGCGGCAGCGTGGACAGCTTGCCGAGGGCGTCCCTGGCGCTGTTGGCGTGGATCGAGCACATTCCGGGCAACCCGCTGTTGAGGGCGATCAGCAGGTCGAGGCTCTCCGCCTCGCGCACCTCGCCGACGATCAAACGGTCGGGGCGCATCCGCAACGATTCCTTGATCAGGCGCCGCAGGGTGATCTCCCCGGTGCCCTCCAGACTGGGCTGGCGGCACTGCATCGCCACCACGTCACGCGCGGCCAGGTCGAGTTCGAAGGTCTCCTCCACGGTCACGATCCGCTCGGTGGTGCGGGTGGCGGAGAGCAGGGCGTTGAGCATGGTGGTCTTGCCGGTCTGGGTGGCTCCGGAGACCAGGATGTTCTGGCCGGCCAGCACGCACATCCGGAGGAACTCCGCGGACTGCTGGGTCAGCGACCCGAGGCCGACGAGCTGCTGCAGATCACGGATGCGCCGGGTGAACTTGCGGATGTTCACGGCCCAATGCCGGCGAGTGATGTCGGGGATGACGACGTGAAGCCGGGACCCGTCGGGCAGGGAGGCGTCGACGAACGGCGAACTGAGGTCGACACGGCGGCCGGATGCCTGCAGCATCCGTTCGACCAGGTCCCGCACCTCGGTCTCGGTCAGCACCATCGTGGTCAACTCCGGCACGCCGTCGCGGGCCACGAACACCCGGGAGGGCGCGTTGATCCAGATCTCTTCGATGCCCGGGTCGTCGAGGAACGGCTGCAGCGCCCCGAACCCGGTCAGGGAGGCCACCACCTCCCGCGCCGCCTGGCGCTCGTCACCGATCAGCGGGAGCGAGCTGCCCAGGGCCCGCTCGCTGTATCGCTGAAGTTCGTCACGCACGTACTGCTCGGTGAGCCGGTTGTCGGAGGCCAGGTCCACGCCGTCGCGGCGCACCCGGGACCGAACCTGCTCGGTGATGATACGGACGGCTTCGCTCATTCCTGCATGATCGCCCACCTGGGGCAGGCGCCGCCGGACTTATCCACAGCCCCGTCCATCGCGCGCCTGTTCCGCACCCGGCGTCTTCAGTCGAGGCGGCCAGTGTCCCCCGCCGAATGTGGCTAACTCAGGAGATGCCGGGCACCCGAGCAGCCGGACCGCGGAAACACGCGCGGCATGCCGCCACTCGACACGCATCTCCTGAATTGGCCACACGGGCAGCGCCGCAGGTAATACCGCGCTCAGCGGGCCGACCAGCCGCCGTCCATCGTGTAGCTGGCCCCGGTGACCATGGCGGCGTCGGTCGATGCCAGCCAGGCAACGAGCGAGCCGACCTCTGCCGGTTCGACCAGGCGTTTGATGGCGCTCTCGGTCAGCATGATGCTGCTGAGCACCTCCGCTTCCGGGATGCCGTGAACGGCCGCCTGGTCCACGATCTGCTTCTCCACCAGGGGCGTGCGCACGTAGCCGGGGCTGACGCAGTTGCTCGTCACCCCGTGCTCGCCGCCCTCGAGAGCGGTGACCTTCGACAGGCCCTCGAGGCCGTGCTTGGCGGCCACGTAGGCGCTCTTGAACGGCGAGGCGCGGATGCCGTGCACCGAGGTGATGTTGATGATGCGCCCGAACCCGGTCGCGTACATGTGCGGCAGGGCGGCCCGGACCAGGAGGAACGGGGCCTCGAGCATCAGGGCGAGGATGAGACGGAAGTCGGCCGGGGCGAAGTCCTGGATCGGGTTGATCCGCTGGATTCCGGCGTTGTTGACGAGGATGTCCACCCCGGCGAGCGCTTCCGCCAGCACCCCGTCGGTCAGTGCGTGCGTGTCGGCCAGGTCGACGGCCCAGCTGGATCCGCCGACCTCCGCGGCGAGCGCCTCCGCGGCCGCCCGATCGATGTCGGCGACGATGACCCGGGCACCCCGTTCGGCAAGGGAGCGCACCACGGCGGCCCCGATCCCGCTGGCTCCCCCGGTGACTAGGGCTGTGCGGCCGGCGAGCGGCCGAGGCCGCTCCCACCCTGCGATGGAAGCGGCCTCGAATGCATCAGTCATTGCGTTGTCCTCTGTACTGCGTGTATCGCGCTCGTGCGTGCGGGGCGGGGGCGGCTGGTCAGGCGCCGTTCGCGACCGGCTCCAGACCGTGCTTGCGGGCGTCGACGGCGTCGACCTCTCGCAGCGAGATCCCCTTCGTCTCCTTCAGCGTCACGACTGCGACGACCGTGATGGCGCAGGCGATCACGAGGTAGAAGGCAACGGGAACCCAGGACTGGTATTCCTTCAGCAGGGCCGTGGCGATGATCGGAGCCATCGAGCCGGCCAGGATCGACGTGACCTGGTAGCCGAGGGACACACCCGAATAGCGCATCCGGGTCGGGAACATCTCGGACATGATGGCCGGCTGCCCCGCGTACATCAGGGCGTGGAAGCACAGTCCGATGGTGATGGCCACCACGATGATGACGGGATTCTGGGTGTCGAACATCGGGAAGGCGAAGAAGGCCCAGGTCGAACCGAGGATGGCCCCGGCCAGGTACACGGGCTTGCGACCGAAGCGGTCGGACATCCGTCCCACCTGCGGGATCACCAGGAAGTGCACGATGTGGGCGATCAACAGGGCGAGCAGCAGCTTGCTGGTGTCGTACTGGTGCACCGTGACCAGGTAGACGATGGAGAAGCTGACGATCGTGTAATAGAGGATGTTCTCGGCGAACCGAAGGCCCATGGCTCCCAGGATGCCCTTCGGGTACTTGCGCACGACCTCCATGACGCCGTAGCTGACCGCCTTCTCGGCCTCGACCTGAGCCCGGGCCTCCAGGAAGATCGGCGCCTCGCTGACGTGGGTGCGGATGTAATAGCCGATGACCACGATCACCGCGGAGAGCCAGAATGCGACGCGCCAGCCCCAGCTCATGAACTGTTCGGCGGGCAGGATCCAGGACATGGTCAGCAGGACGAGCGTGGCGAGGAGGTTGCCGACCGGAACGGCGGCCTGGGGCCAGCTGGACCAGAAGCCACGGGACTTGTCGGGGCTGTGCTCTGCGACCAGAAGCACGGCGCCGCCCCACTCACCGCCGACGGCGAAGCCCTGCACGAAGCGAAGGGCCACCAGCAGGGCCGGAGCCCAGTAGCCGATGGTGTTGTAACCCGGCAGGCAGCCCATCAGGAAGGTGGCCACGCCGACCAGGATGATCGTGACCTGCAGGGTGTGCTTGCGGCCCAGCCGGTCGCCGATCTGGCCGAAGACGATGCCGCCCAGCGGCCGGGCGATGAACCCGACGGCGTAGGTGAGGAACGCGGCGATGATGCCGTCCAGTTCGCTGCCGGCGTTCGGGAAGAAGAATTTGCCGAAGACGAGGCTCGCTGCCGTGGCATAGAGGAAGAATTCATACCACTCGACGACTGTGCCCACCATCGACGCGGCCACGATCTTTCTCAGGCCCGATGTCTCTTCGCTGGCACTCCGTCCGGATGATCCGGCTTCGACGCGCTGATTGACGCTCATGTCTGACTCCTTCGGTGTCGTCGCTGACACTTCGTGGTGAATTACGGATGGGCCCCGTTCTACCCGGAACGGATCCCTTGAGTATTCCCGCCACACCGATCTGCATCAATGACCACATCTACACACACTATGTGCATACTTGCAGATATGAGCTTCCAGCCCACCCCGGCCTCCTCGCCCAACCCGGACGACCTGTTAATTCTCCTCGCCGTCGCGCGCACCGGTCGCTTCACCACGGCCGCGGAGAGCCTCGGCCTGAACCACACCACCGTCTCCCGCCGGATCGCCGCACTGGAGAGGGCTCTGGACGGGCGGGTGCTCTCCCGCACGGTCGGCGGGTGGGAGCTGACCGAACTGGGCAAACGTGCTTTCAACGCCGCCGAGAACG
Source organism: Cryobacterium sp. TMT2-10 (assembly GCF_004403075.1). NCBI lineage: Bacteria > Bacillati > Actinomycetota > Actinomycetes > Micrococcales > Microbacteriaceae > Cryobacterium > Cryobacterium sp. TMT2-10. The sequence continues at coordinate 8,813 of NZ_SOGW01000058.1, forward strand.
TCGAGTCAGCGGTCGCGATCCTGAACGGCCCAACGGACCGGCCGCACCAACTGTCCGGCGTCGTGCGCATGTCGGCAACGGATGGCTTCAGCGCCTACATCGCCGCCCCGGCCATCGCCGCGCTGCAGCGAACCCACCCGGCGCTACGGGTGGAAATCGTCACCGTGACCCGCCGTGCCCTCCAGCACCGCTCGGGCCTGGACATCGAGGTCGTGGTGGGCGAGCCCCAGGCGCACCGGGCCGAGGCGTTTCGGCTGGGCTACTACCTGCTGGGCATGTACGCGTCGAGAGACTACCTCGCCGAGAAGGGCACGCCGACGACCGTGGCGGAGCTGACGACGCATCCGCTCGTCTACTTCGTCGATTCGATGCTGCTGGTCGATGATCTGGATGCGCCGCGACGCCTCGTGCCCTCGATGCGGGCGTCGCTGAGCTCCACCAACGTCTTCGTGCACGTCGAGGCGACCCGCGCCGGGGCCGGAATCGGGTTCCTGCCGTGCTTCATGGGCGACCGGCATGCCGACCTGGTGCGCCTGCTGCCGGACCAGTTCCACGAGCGGTTGCAGTACTGGATGGTGCTCAGGCAGGATTCCCTGCACCAGCCGGCCGTGGCCGCCGTCGTCGCCGCCCTCCGGGCCCAGACGTCCGCCTTCTCGCAGTCTCTGCTCGGAGTCGCATCCGCCCCCTGAGCCGGCTCGCTGGTGACGGGGGCACCCGCGGGCCCGCGCGCTCACGGGCAGGTCGGGCGCACGAAGTACACTGGAACCGCACTTCGCGGGAGTGGTGAAATTGGCAGACACGCAGGATTTAGGTTCCTGTGCTTTCGAGCGTGGGGGTTCAAGTCCCCTCTCCCGCACATGAGTCACATGTCGGCCCTGGACGGCCAATTGAACGACCTGCTGGCGAACACCGGCGTCGTGGTCTTCTATCTGCTTGTCTGGGCGCTGGTCTTCGCGGGCACGGCGGTCTTCCTGGGGGTGTTCATCCCCTTCATCACCGGCGACTCGCTCCTGTTCGGGTCGGGCCTGGTGGCGGCGTCGACACCGAACCTGAGCATCGCGGTGCTGGCCGTGGGAACCGGGGTGGCCGCCTTCCTCGGCGACCAAGTCGGCTTCCTGCTCGGGCGCCACTTCGGCCGCTCGTACCTCGATCGGCACGGCGGGCGCCGCACCCGCGCGGCCATCGTCAAGACCGAGTCCTTCTACCGCAAGTTCGGCTGGTGGTCGGTGGTCGTCGCCCGGTTCATGCCCTGGGCGCGGGTCTTCGTGCCGGTGATCGCCGGTGTCGGCCGCATGAATTACTACAAGTTCCTCAGCAGCAACCTCGTCGGAGCGCTGGCCTGGGGTGTCGGGCTCACCCTGACCGGCTACTACGCGGCGGCCATCCCCGGCGTCAAGAGCGCGACATACGTGATTGCCGGTGTCTTCATCGCCGCCTCGATCGTGTTCGGACTGCGAACCTGGTTCGCCGACCGCGCCCAGACCAGGCAGGATGCCGCATCGGCGGAGGGCGGCGACGGGCTCCTCGATGGACCGGCAACCTCATAGTGCCCCACGGCGTTCTATCGAGAATACGGGCTAGCCTGTAACACAGCATCCCGTGATCCCGCCGCCCGGCCGATCTGACCGACGCCAACAGGAGTTTTTACGTGATTCACACTGCTCTGGCCCCTGCGGCCGTCATCCCCTGGCTCGATCCGGAGGTGCTCATCAACGGCTTCGGCCCGTGGGCGCTGCTGGGCGTGTGTGCGATCGTGTTCGCGGAGACGGGGCTCCTCGTCGGCTTCCTACTCCCCGGCGACACCCTGCTGGTCATCACCGGCCTCCTCACCTTCGCCGGCGTGATCCAGATGGACATCTGGTGGGTGGCCCTGGCGATCGGGTTCGCGGCATTCCTCGGCGGCGAAGCCGGTTACCTGATCGGGCATAAATTCGGACCGAAAGTGTTCGAACGCAAGGAATCGGGTTTGTTCAGCGTCAAGAACGTCGAGCGCACGAACGCGTTCTTCGTGCGCTTCGGCGGGGTCGCCGTGATTGTGGCGCGGTTCGTGCCCATCGTGCGCACGTTCGCCCCGGTCGCCGCGGGCGTGGGCCACATGGACTACCGCAAGTACTCGCTCTACAACCTGATCGGGGCCCTCCTCTGGGGCGCCGGCCTCACCTACTTCGGCTTCTTCCTGGGCTATATCCCGCCCGTCGCAGAGTTCGTGCAGAATTACATCGACCTGATCCTTCTGGGAGCGGTGTTCATCACGCTCATTCCCACCGTCTATCACTACCTGCAGTCCGTGCTGAAGGCCCGGCGCGCCACGCGCACCGGCGGGGTTGCCACCCACACCGGCACTCTGGTCCTCGACTCCGACGCTTTCGACGGCGGACACGAGCCCAAGGACCCCGAGCAGCGGAACGACGAGCACACGCGCGACAGCTGACCCGGCGCCGGCGCCCCGGACCCGTGCTGACCGCCTTGCGGCTCGCCGGTCAGAGGTGCGGGTTGTCCTCGTGCTCGGCGTGCCCGGCCGGTTCGAGCTGGAACGTGGAGTGGTCCACGTCGAAATGCTCCGCCAGGCAGGACGACAGCGCGTCGAGCAGAGCCCCGGAGCCTCCCCCGCTGAGCACGCTCGCTTCGACCACGACGTGGGCGCTGAAGACGTGGGCGCCGGACGTGATCGCCCAGACGTGCACGTCGTGCACGGCCACGACGCCTGATGTGGCGAGCAGATGCCGCCGGATCTCCGCGACATCCGTGTCGACCGGAACGGATTCACTGAACACGCGCACCACGTCGCGCAGCAGCACGAACGCCCGGGGCGCGATCATGCCCACGATGAGCAGCGACGCGATCGCGTCGGCCTGTTCGAAACCGGTGAACAGGATGACCGCGGCCGCCACGATGACGGCCACCGATCCGAGCGTGTCGCCGAGCACCTCCAGGTAGGCACCGCGCATGTTGATCGACGTGCTCGCCGCCGGCCGCAGCAGCAGCAGCGCCGCGAGGTTGGCGACCAGTCCGATGGCGGCCACGACCAGCATGGGCGCGGCACGTACCTCTCCCCCGTCCGCACCGAGGAGCCGGGTGAGAGCACCCACCGTGACGGAGATCGCCACGCCGACCAGGATCAGCCCGTTCAGGAGCGCTCCGAACACCTCGGCCCGCCGATAGCCGAAGGTCTGCCGGTCCGTGGCCGGCCTGGCCGCCACCACGGTCGCCGCGAACGCGATGAGCAGTCCGGCGAGGTCGGAGAACATGTGTCCGGCATCCGCCAGCAGGGCCAGCGAGCCGGTCAGCCAGGCACCGATGATTTCGACCACGAGCACGGTCGCGACGATGCCGATCGCCAACGACAGCCGCGCGCGGTTCGTCTGCGAGGTGTGCGCGTGATCGTGTCCCATGCGTCCACGGTATGGCGAGCGACGCCGCCCCGCCAGTTGGCCCCTCTCCGGGATCGAGCACCGCGCCTGCTCCCGCCGGGTCCGAGCCCACCGGGTCCGAGCCCACCCGTCAGGGCCCGGCCCCGAACCAATTCGACGGAGAATCTGCCCGAAACGGCCCCGAAAGCCTCGAAACCGCCTGTTTAGAGCAATATCTCCGTCGAATTGGTTCAGGGGCGGGGCGGTGGGACGGGGAAGGTCACACCGCGAGCAGGGTCTGCAACACCGGGATCAGCTTGTCGAAGGCACGGGCCCGGTGGCTGTGCTCGTTCTTCACGTTGGGCGTCAGCTCGGCGGCGGAGATGGCGTAGCCGTCGGGCAGGAAGATCGGGTCGTAGCCAAAACCGCCGGAGCCGCTCGGCGCGGTCAGGATCTGCCCCGGCCATTCACCGGTCACGTGCCATTCCGTGCCGTCGGGCAGCGCGAGCGCGGCCACGCAGGTGAAGTGGCCCCCGCGGTGTTCGGCGCCCATGTCACCGAGCTGCCAGAGCAGCAACCGCAGGTTCTCGTCCGAGTCCCTTGCGGGACCGGCCCACCGGGCGGAGAAGATCCCGGGCGACCCGCCCAGCACGTCTACGCAGATCCCCGAGTCGTCGGCGATCGCCGGCAGCCCGGTGTGCGCGGCGGCGGCGCGCGCCTTGATCAGGGCGTTCTCGGCGAAGGTGGCGCCGTCCTCGACCGGCTCCGGGCCGTCATAGGCGAGAACCTCGAGTGCGGGGAGCTTCGGGGCGAGGATGCGACGCAGCTCCTCGACCTTGTGCGGATTGTGGGTGGCGAGAACGACCTGCACGGCCCTAACGCCCCAGTGCCGTCTTCTGGAACTCGGTCAGGGACACCGTGCCCGCCAGTGCCAGGTCGAGTAGCGAGTTCAGCTCCTGCCGGTCGAAGGGAGCACCCTCGGCCGTTCCCTGAACCTCGACGAAGAGGCCGCGGCCCGTGACGACGACGTTCATGTCGGTTTCGGCCTTGGAGTCCTCGACGTAGGCGAGGTCGAGCATGGGCACGCCGCCGACGATGCCGACGGAGATGGCCGAGACGCTGTCGATGAGCGGCTGAGCCTTCTGGCTGAGAAACTTCTTCTCCCGGCCCCACTCGAGCGCGTCCGCGAGGGCGACGTAGGCACCCGTGATGGCCGCCGTGCGGGTGCCGCCGTCGGCCTGCAGCACGTCGCAGTCCAGCACGATGGTGTTCTCGCCGAGGGCCTTCATGTCGACGACGGCGCGCAGGCTCCGCCCGACCAGACGGCTGATCTCGTGGGTGCGGCCGCCGATCCGGCCCTTGACCGACTCGCGGTCCATCCGGGAATCGGTGGAACGCGGCAGCATGGAGTACTCTGCCGTGACCCAGCCTTTGCCCTTGCCGGCCATCCAGCGCGGAACGCCGTTGGTGAAGGAGGCTGTGCAGAGAACCTTCGTGCGTCCGAACGAGATCAGTGCGGAGCCCTCGGCCTGGTCGCTCCAGCCTCGCTCGATCGTGACGGGGCGCAGCTGGTCAGTGGTTCGTCCGTCTACGCGCACAATATCGGTCACGAGATCTCCTTGGTGATGGTGGGGTGCGAAGCGGCGAACTCGGCAAGTTCGCTCAGGCTGAATGAGCCGGTCTCGACCAGGTCGACCCGGGAGATTTCCGGTCCGATCAGGCGATGGGCCAGGCGAAGGAAATCCTCGGCGCTGTCGCCGGTGGCCTCATACCGGTAGCTGGGGGGCGCAGCCTCGGTGCGCGCCAGGCCCTGGCTGACGAGCAGCCGGTACACGTCGTTGGCGGTTTCGGTGTCGCTGGAGACGAGGGTGACCGCGTCGCCCATCACGTACGAAATGGCGCCGCGCAGGAACGGGTAGTGGGTGCAGCCGAGGACGAGGGTGTCGACCTCCGCGGCCTGCAACGGGGCGAGGTACTCCTCGGCGACGGCGAGCAGCTCGTCACCGGTGGTCACGCCCGCCTCGACGAATTCCACGAATCGGGGGCAGGCCTGGGTGAAGAGCCGGATGTTCGTGGCCGCGGCGAACGCGTCGTCGTAGGCGAGGGAGTTGACGGTGCCGAGGGTGCCGACCACGCCGACACGGTTGTTGCGGGTGGCGCGGACGGCGCTCCGCACCGCCGGCTGGATGACCTCCACCACGGGAACGCTGTAGCGCTCGCGGGCGTCCCGCAGCACGGCAGCCGACGCGGTGTTGCAGGCGATCACCAGCATCTTCACGTCCTGCGCGACCAGGTCGTCGAGCACCTTCAGGGCGAAGCCGCGCACATCTGCGATCTTCTTCGGACCATACGGGGAGTGCTCCGTGTCGCCGATATAGAGGATCGATTCGTTGGGCAGCTGATCCTTGATCGCCCGGGCGACGGTCAGGCCGCCCACTCCGGAATCGAAGATTCCTATCGGTGCATCCGTCACGACAGACGAGCCTACCCGGATTCCCTGACAGCTCGCCCGACAGCGCGGTCGCCTGCAGTCCGGGCCGCGGAACTGAGTGCTTTCAGGGCGCATTCCCAGACTCACGGCACGGATGCCGGCACGTACCGAGAAGGGAATATGGCCGTAACTACACTCGAAATACGGGTGCCGCCAACCGACGAGATCCGCACAAAGATGGCGTCACATTCGCCGTTTGAGGAGATGATCACCGTGAATGATCGAGTTGTAATCACCGGGCTGGGCGCCTTGACGCCGCTGGGGAACAATTGGCGCGACACGTGGTCAGGCCTCACCAACGGGCGCAGCGGCGTCGCCCGGATCACCCAGTTCGATCCCACCGGTCTGCCGACGCAGATCGCCGGCGAGGTGAAGAACTTCATTCCGGCCGACCATATGGCCGTAAAGCAGGTCAAGCGCGCCTCCCGGTCCTCGCAGCTCGCGATCGCCGCGGCCCGTGAGGCGGTGGCGGATGCCGGCTTCGGCACCTCGATGGAAGGGATCGACACGGCTGTCGTCGTCAACAGCGCCGTCAGCGGTTTCGCGGAGATCCAGGAAGCGACCGAGCTCGTCAACTCCGGAGACTCCCGGCGCATCCCGCCGCGCTTCGTGCCCTCGGCCCTGCTGAACATGGCCGCCTGCGAGGTCGCGATCGACCTCGGCATCCACGGCCCGGTCAACGCGAGCGCCCTGGCCTGCGCCAGCGGGGCCTATGCGCTCCTCGAAGCCCGCACCATGCTCATCATGGGCGACGCCGACGTCGTCATCGCCGGCGGTGTCGAGGCCGCCATCACGCCCGTCATGTTCGCCGGACTGAACGCCATGCACGCGGCCTCCACGAACAACGACTCGCCGGCCGAGGCCTCCCGCCCATTCGACGCCGACCGCAACGGACTCGTCTTCGGGGAGGGAGCGGTCGTCTTCGTGATGGAGCTGCTCTCCCACGCCCGCGCCCGCGGTGCCCAGATCTACGCCGAGGTGCTGGGCGGCGCCCTCACCAGCGACGGCCACAGCATCGTCGCGCCCGAACCCACCGGCAAATTCGCGAGCCTGGCCATGACCCGCGCCCTCATCAAGTCGAAGCTGAACCCGAGCGACATCGACATGATCTGCGCCCACGGCACCTCCACCCAGGCCAACGACCGGGCCGAGACCTCGGCGATCCGCCAGGCGCTCGGTCAGGCTGCCGATTCCATCGCCGTCACCGCACCCAAATCGATGACCGGCCACATGATCGGGGCCGCGGGCGCCCTCTCCGGCCTGCTCTGCGCGCTATCGATCCGCACCGGAATCATCCCACCCACGATCAACTACACGACCCCCGACCCGGACTGCACGCTCGACTACGTGCCCAGGGTGGCCCGGGAGAAGCCGGTGAAGTTCGCGCTGGCCAACGCCTTCGGCTTCGGCGGCCAGAACTGCATCGTCGCCTTCGGGGCGCTGTAAGCCGAACTCTTTGACGAGGCCGAGTCAGGCCGAGGGATAGGCTTTCCGAGTGACCGAATCCTCAGCGTTCCGCACCGACCGTTACGAGCTCACGATGGTGGATGCCGCGATCCAGAGCGGCACCGCCGATAGGGAGTGCCAGTTCGAGGCCTTCGCACGCCGACTGCCCTCCGGCCGCCGCTACGGCATCGTGGCCGGCACCGGCAGGTTGCTCGAACTGATCCGTTCGTTCCGGTTCGAGGATGCCGAGCTCACCTGGCTGCGTGACAATAAGGTGGTTCGCGAGCCCACCCTCGACTGGCTCGCGAACTACGCCTTCCGAGGCAACATCTGGGGCTACCAGGAGGGCGAGGCGTACTTTCCCGGCTCCCCCCTGGTCACGGTCGACGGCAGCTTCGCCGAGTGCGTGATCCTCGAGACCCTCATCCTCAGCGTGCTCAACTACGACAGTTCCGTGGCCAGCGCGGCCGCGCGGATGGTGTCGGTGAGTCTGGGCAGGCCCCTGGCCGAGATGGGATCGAGGCGCACGGGCGAGTACTCCGCCGTGGCCGCCGCCCGTGCCGCCTACATCGCCGGGTTCGCCTCGACCAGCAACCTCGAAGCCGGACGCAGCTGGGGTGTGCCCACGATGGGCACGGCCGCCCACTCCTTCACCCTCCTCCACGACAGCGAGGAAGACGCCTTCCGCGCGCAAGTGGCCGCTTTCGGCCCGGCGACGACGCTGCTGGTGGACACCTTCGACGTCGAGAAGGGCATCCGGCTGGCGGTCGACGTGGCCGGCCCGGAGCTCGGGTCCATCCGCATCGATTCCGGCGACCTGCCGACCGTGGCCGCGAGCGCCCGCGCCCGGCTGGACTCGCTCGGCGCCGTCAACACCCGCATCACGGTCACCAGCGACCTCGACGAGTACTCCATCGCGGCGCTGTCCGCATCGCCCGTCGACGCTTTCGGGGTGGGCACCTCGGTCGTGACCGGATCCGGGTCCCCCGCGGCGGGCATGGTCTACAAGCTGGTGGCCCACCGGGACGACGCCGGTGAATGGGTCTCGGTCGCCAAGACGTCTCCCGCGAAGATCTCGGTCGGCGGGCGCAAGCGGTCCGTGCGGCAACTCGACGCGGCGGGGATCGCCCGCGCCGAGGTCGTCCTGATCGGCGAGGATCCGGCGGATGCCGCCCCGCCCGCCGAGCCGGAGGGGCGGGACCGCGTACTGCTCGTGCCGCTGGTGACCGCCGGCGTGTTCGACGACCGCTACCTCGGAACGGCCGGAACGTTGCTCGCCCGCGCCCACCACGCATCCGTCATGCAGGAACTGCCGATGGAAGCGTTCCGCCTGGGGCGCGGAGACCCCGTTCTGCCGACCCTGTACCGCTAGAACCGTACCGCTAGGGCCCTACCGCTCCGCCAGGGCCGTACCGCCGCACGGTCAGCGCTTGGGGGTCAGGAGGCCTTCATCTTCTCGTAGATCGCCTTGCAGGTCGGGCAGACCGGGAACTTCTCCGGGTCGCGTCCCGGCAGCCACTTCTTGCCGCACAGTGCCTTCACCGGCTTGCCGGAGATGGCGGACTCGAGGATCTTGTCCTTGGGCACGTAGTGCGAGAAACGTTCGTGGTCGCCCGGCTCGATTTGCTCCCGGTTGAGGAGTTCTTCGAGTTCGCGGTCCAGCGTGGATGTGCCGCCGCCGGCGCCGGGGCTGCCGGGTTCTGCGATGCTCGCACGGAAGTCTTCAGTCATGCCTGACATTCTAGGCAACCCCGCTCGGAAACGGCAGGGAGCACCGGGTCAGGCGCGGATTGCTGAGGCGAGCATCTCCGGGCCCCGTCGATCAAACGCCCGCGAGCCCAGCCAGACCCCGAGAGTCAGGGTCAGGATGCCCACGCCCACGCCCAGCAGGAGGGCCGGCAGATGCCAGATCGGGCTGACGAAGACCCCCAGCAGTCCGCAGGCGATGGCCGGGAGGGACAGGGCGATCGAGCCGGCGAACGTCAGGGACTGGATCAAGGCCGCCGGAGTATCCGATGCCTGCGGCTGGGAGAAGGGGCTGTCTCCGGGTTTCGTCGCCGGGTACGGGAACCGCGCTGAGGCGTAACTCGAGAAGCCAAGCCCGGTCAGCAGGATGCACGTGCTCACTCCCAGCACCGAAGGCAGGGCGGTCCAGTCGCCGTAGACGGAAATGCTGATCGCCGACCCGATGCCGATCAGGGGGATGCCCACCATCAGGGCCGGAACGAGGCGGCCGAGCCGGTCGGATAAACCGCGGGTGCCGGAAGCCACGTGCAGCCAGACGGCGGTGTGGTCGAAGGCCACGTCGTTGTGCAGCGTCCAGCCCAGGAAGACGCTCATCAGGGGCACCGGGAGCAGTGCGAGGTAGGACAGGGGGATCCCGGCGAAGTTCAACGGGATGATCACGAGCACCGGGATGATCGGAATCATGATCAGCGACATCCAGTACCGCGAGTCGCGGCGCCAGTAGGTGAGGCTGCGGGCGGCGATGGCGCCGACGGGCGTGTGCGGCATGCGGTCGAACCACCCGAGACCGCCGTACTGACGAGCCGGGGCTTCCCGACCCGGCGTGACCAGCATCCGGGCGACGAGGCCCTGCCACGCCTGCCACAGCACGTAGACCGTCGCCAGTGCCACGAGGAGCTTCAGGAAAGCCGTGCCCCAGGAACCCGTCGCCGCGTCTCCCGGAACGGCCCAGGCCGCGCCCAGCGGCGTCCAGCCGAGAATCGCGGACAGCCCTCCGAGCAGGTCGAGGCCGTACTGTTCCCAGTCGAAGTTGAGGGCCAGGAGCACGACGGGCGCGATCATGACCAGCACCAGCACGCCGATGATTCCGGTGAACTCGCGCGACCGGCGGGTCGCCAGCAGGAATGCGGCCAGGGACGTGCTGACCCGCGACGCCAGCATGCACGTGGCCAGCAGCACAACGGCGGACACCAGGGCCAGGAGTGTCTCGAGGATGCCCCGCGACCAGGTCACGACGGTGCCGAGAAGAACCAGAGCCAGTACGAACGCGGGCACCCCGATGACCGAGGACACCGCCAGTCCGAGCGACAGCTGCCGATTCGGAATGCCCATGATCGCGAACTTGCGCGGGTCCATCGCGTCGTCGACGCCGAACACGAGCGGGACCAGCAGGAAGCCGAGCATGACGAATGCCCCGCAGACGACCATGCCGTCGCGGATGGCCTCGACGTCACCGGTGAATCGCAGCCCCACCAGCAGAACCAGAAGGCCCAGCGCTAGGACGAGCCCGTACAAAAGCCCGATCGCGATGCCCACGATCTGCCAGGGGCTGCGCCGGAAGAGATTGGCGAGCAGACGGAGTCTCAGTCCGAGAAACTGTGCAACCACTCCATGCCCTCCGCCACTTTGCGACCGCCGGCCAGTTCGATGAACCGTTCCTCGAGCGTCGACTCACCGCGCACCTCGTCAACGGTGCCGGACGCCAGAACGGCACCCTGCACGATGATGGCCACATGGTCACAGACCCGCTGGATCATGTCCATACCGTGACTGGAGAGCACGACCGTGCCCCCGCTGGCCACGTACTTCTGCAGGATCTCGGTGACGTTGACGGCCGAGACCGGGTCCACGGATTCGAACGGTTCATCGAGTACCAGCAAGCGTGGCGAGTGGATCATGGCGCAGGCCAGGGCGATCTTCTTCGTCATACCGGCCGAGTAGTCGGCGACCAGCCGGTTGAGAGCCTCCTCCAGCCCGAAGGCCACGGCCAGGTCCGCCGAACGCTTCCGCACCGTCACGGCATCGAGCCCGCGCAGAACTCCGGAGTAGTAGATGAGCTGGGCGCCGGTCAGCCGGTCGAACAGCCGCAACCGGTCAGGAAGCACTCCGATCAGGCGCTTGGCTGCGATCGGACTCCCCCAGACGTCGATCCCGTTGATCGTCACTGAGCCTTCATCCGGCCGCAGCAGGCCGGTGATCATGGACAGCGTCGTGGTCTTGCCGGCGCCGTTGGGCCCGACGATCCCATAGAACGATCCGGTCCGCACCTCGAGGTCGACCCCCGCCACGGCGACGGTCTGGCCGAAGCTCTTCCGCAGGCCGCTCACGGCCAGGACGATCGGCGCCGCAGGGTCTGTGGGCGCGACCGGTGCGACCGCGGACTTCCGGGGCGTGCGGTTGGATGCGGGACGCTTCGGCTCCGCGACGACTGGCTCAACGACGACGGACTCAACGACGACGGACTCAACGGCATGGGGGTCGGCAACAGGTTCAACGACGGGTTCGACGCGAACGGGTGCCACCGCGACCAGCGGCACGTCCGCGGCGAGGGGCACATCCGCCACCTCGAGTGCAAGCGGCACGTCCGCGACAAACGGCACTCCGTCGACGACGGATGCCGCGGCCCCGGCCGACGAGTCGTCGCCGCTTCCGGCAGGCTCCGGAACCAGCCGACCGGTCGACGCCTGGAGCGCAGCCGCGCGAACGGCTGCAGCCTTCGCCGCACTGGCCTTGGCGGCGCTGGCTTTGGCTGCGCTGGCCTTCGCCGAGCTGGTCTTGGTGGCCGTGGCCTTGGCCGCGCCGGCCCGTGCCACGCCCGATTTCACGGCGGACTCCGACTTCGCCGCCGCCGTGCGGGCGGCGGTCGCCCTTGCCGCGGCCGTCCGGGCGGACGGTGTCCGGGGAGTGGCCGCCGGGGCGGAGGAGACGGCTTCGCCCGCCGCCGACTCGCGGGCGGGAGTCGACGCCCCGACGGCCTTCGTGGGCCTGGCCCTGGCCACCGGCTTCTTCGGCGCGGTGAGCGCGGAAGCGGGAGCGGAATCGGCACCGAGATCCGCCGCGGCTGCCCTGGCGGAGGCGGTGGTGGGGCGCGCTGTGGCCGGACGGGGGGTACCCGGCGTGCGCGCCGGGGCCGTTCTGACCGTGGATTTACGCACCGGCATCTTGCGCACAGGCAGGGTCGCCGTGGCCTCTGATTCAGCGGAAACCTGCCTCGGTACTGCAGTCCTCGGCTCGCGGGGCTCGGAATTGGGGGGCACGTCAGTCACCTCGCTAACCTACCAAGGACCGTCTGACACCGCAGGTTTGGGGGGTCAGCCAAAGACACATTCTGCGGTGCCCGGGACACCGGTCGGGTCACGAAAGCAACACGTTACGAGCATGCTCTTCCCCCGGATATGGCCCTTAAGGTATTCTGAAGCGGGCATAACGGTGTGTCTATACGTGACCTTATGGGTGAACCCTAGACAAACTCTGTCCCACTACGAGTGTTGTCTCGGTCCCAAAACTTTTTGAAGGAGACAATCGTGACCACTCAGGTAGTCATTCTGGCAGCAGGCATGGGCAGCAGACTCGGCCGTTCGCTCCCGAAGCCGCTCACCGAACTCAACGACGGTCGAACGATCATGCAGCAGCAGTTCGACAACATCGGGCACGCCTTCGGCAAGAAGGCCAAGGTCACCATCGTCGTCGGCTACAAGCTCGAGCACATCATCGAGGCCTTCCCGCAGGCATCCTTCGTCTACAACGAAGAATACGACCAGACGAACACGTCGAAGAGCCTGATGCGTGCCCTGCAGGCCTCCACCACCGGCGGAGTGCTGTGGATGAACGGCGACGTCGTCTTCGACCCCGCCATCCTCGATCGCGCCGCCGCCATGGTGGCTCGCGACCAGTCCTTCGTGACCGTCAACACCTCCAAGGTGTCCGACGAAGAGGTCAAGTACACGACCAGCGCCGAGGGCTACATCAAGGAACTGTCGAAGACCGTCAAGGGCGGCCTCGGCGAAGCCGTCGGCATCAACTACATCTCCAGCGCCTACAAGGCCGTTCTGCTTCACCACCTGACGAAGGTGGGCGACCAGGACTACTTCGAGCGCGGCATCGAACTTGCCATCGAGAAGAACAACCTGCTGGTCGAACCGCTCGACATCTCCGACTTCTATGCCGTCGAGGTCGACTTCGCCGAGGATCTCGAGCGGGCCAACCTGTTCGTCTAGGCCTGTTCCTCCAGGCGTTGGCACCTGGGGCCGCGTCTTGCGGCCCTACGATAGAGCGCGTGAGTAGTTACGCGGAAGTGCGCCCTGAGCAGCGCACGTCTTCCGCCCGATATCGTCATTCCCTCTGGTTGCTCACTCAGCGGGACCTGCGCGTGCGGTATTCGACGTCGCTGCTCGGCTACTTCTGGTCAATCCTCGACCCGCTCGTGATGGCCGGGATCTACTGGTTCGTTTTCACGCAGGTCTTCCAGCGCGGCGTGGGCAACGAGCCGTACATCGTGTTCCTCCTCGCCGCCCTGCTGCCCTGGATGTGGTTCAACGGCACGGTCTCCGACTGCACCCGGGCGTTCCTTCGGGAAGCAAAGCTCATCCGGTCGACGAGGATCCCCCGCACGATCTGGGTCAACCGGCTGGTTCTCTCCAAGGGGATCGAGTTCCTGGCGTCCATTCCGGTACTGGTGCTGTTCGCGGTCTTCTCCGGCGCGCAGATCAACCTCGACGCCGTCTTCTTCCCGCTGGCCATCCTGATCCAGGCGGTGCTGACTGTCGGGGTGGGCCTCATCGTCGCTCCGCTGGTGGTCTTCTTCCGCGATCTGGAGCGCGCCGTCAAGCTCGTGCTGCGTTTCCTCTTCTACGCCTCCCCGATCATCTACGGCACCACCGACCTACCGGAACAACTGCAGTTCTGGGCGGCATTCAACCCGCTCAGCGGCATCTTCAGCCTGTATCGCGCAGCGTTCTTCCCTGGGCAGCTCAACTGGGCCGTCGTCGGTGTCAGCGCCGCAATGTCGCTTGCGCTGCTCCTGGGCGGGCTCGTTGTCTTCACGCGCACGGAGCGCGCAGTCTTGAAGGAGATCTAGTGCCGGCACCGGTGATCACCCTGACGGGGGTCGGCATCCGTTTTCGACGCAATCGGCGCGGCCGCCGCACGTTCAAGGACATGTTCGCCGGCAGCAAGCGGCGGATCCGCCCAGGCGAGTTCTGGGCGCTGCGGAACGTGTCCTTCTCCGTGCAGCGCGGCGAGGCGATCGGCGTGGTCGGTCGCAACGGCCAGGGCAAGTCCACCCTCCTGAAACTCGTCACCGGCGTCGTGCTGCCCGACGAGGGCACCGTGCACGTGACGGAGGGCGTCGCCCCGCTGATCGAGATCACCGGCGGGTTCGTCGACGACCTGAGCGTGCGCGACAATGTGTACCTCACAGCGGGCCTGCACGGCATGACGAAAAAGCAGATCAACGTGCGCTTTGACGAGATCATCGAATTCGCCGAGATCGCCGATTTCGTCGACACGCCCTATAAGCACCTGTCCAGCGGGATGAAGGTGCGCATCGCTTTCGCCGTCATTTCCCGCCTCGAGGAACCGATCCTCCTCGTCGACGAGGTACTCGCCGTGGGCGACAAGGCCTTCCGGGAGAAATGCTACCGGCGCATCGAGGAGCTCCTCGCGGGCGGACGGACACTGTTTTTCGTCTCGCACAACGAACGGGACCTACGCCGGTTCTGCACCCGGGGTCTGTACCTGGACAAGGGCAAGCTGGTACTGGATGCGCCCATCGACGAGGTCCTGGCGCTGTACAACACCCAGTACGGCATCAAGTCGGCCTGATCTGGCCCGTCCACGTCGAGCCGGTCGACCGCGTGAGACTGTCGCGTGTGGGCGGCAACTGCTCGGCGCTGAACCCGGTCATCAAATCGCCTGGCTCCAGGCCGAGCACCGTTGCGAGCCGAATCAGCGTGTGAAACGTCGGATTGCCGTGACCGCGGTCGATACGCGCATAATTCGACACGTTGAGCCCGGCCAGGAGCGCCACGGCCTCCTGATTGAGGGCGAGCTGGCGTCGCCGGCGCCGTAACCTCAGTCCGAGGATGCGCGATGCTTCCGATTTCGGGTCAGACATCCTCCCTGTATAGGCGCGCCCGGCGATTCCCACCAGTGGCCCATCTGAGACACGTAAACTCATCGAGAATTCGAAGGAGCGTGCTCTGATGGCCAGAAAGCCACAACCAATGGTGTCGACAACGGGCGGTCTGCCCCAGGGCGGGCAACTGCCGTCCGGAGTCATCGCGGGCTTCGACCGTGTGATGGCGATCCACCGCCCGGCCGTGCTGGCGCACATCCGCGCGATCCGCCGGCGGTCCCCTCACGCGACCCCGGTCGAGATCATCGTCATCCTCGAACGGCGCTATGTCGCCGCCGTCACCACCGGCGGCGCGGCCGTCGGCGCGACAGCGGTCATCCCGGGCGTGACCACCGGCATCACCCTGGCCCTGTCCGGGGTGGAAACGGCCGGCTTCCTCGAAGCGACGGCTCTGTTCACCCAATCGGTGAGCGAGGTGCACGGCATCGCCGTCGCCGACCCGGAACGCGCCCGCGCCCTGGTGATGACGATGATGCTCGGACACGAAGGATCGGAACTCGTGCGCCAGCTGGCCGGCCAGGCCACGGGCAATGGGGCCGCGCGCAACGTCTACTGGGGCGAACTCGTCACCACCAGCCTCCCCCGAGCCATCATGGGGCCGCTGACGGACCGATTGAAGAGCAGCTTCCTCCGGCAGTTCGCGGCCAGGGGCGGGGCCAGCTTCATCGGAAAGGCCCTCCCGTTCGGTGTCGGCGCGATCGTCGGCGGTGCCGGCAACAACATCCTCGGCAAGCGGGTGGTGCAGACCTCGCGGATGGCATTCGGCCTGCCGCCGGCCGGCTTCAGCCCCGACCTCGACCCGAAAATGCCGGATCTCGTCGTGGGCGAAGGCACCGCGGCGCGCCGGATCGCCGTCTTCAACCGCAGGACCCTGTCCGGGCTGTCCGGCCGGCTGTCCCCGCGGCGACGGATGCAGCCCGCGCGAGGTCCACAGGAACCGGCCGGCAATCCCGCGTCCGGCCCAGCCCCCGTGTAGCGAAATCGAAAGGCCTGGCCTGGTCCCGGTCGTGCGCCCCGGTCACACCCGTTCGAAGACGGCGGCCAGGCCCTGGCCACCGCCGATGCACATGGTTTCGAGCAGGAAACGGCCCTCCGTGCGCTGCAGCTGCCGGGTGGCCGTTGCGAGGATCCGCGCGCCGGTGGCGCCCACCGGGTGGCCGAGGGAGATGCCGGAGCCGTTCACGTTGGTGCGGTCCCAGTCGGCGTCGGTGAAGTTCCATTCGCGCGAGACGGCGAGAACCTGCGCGGCGAAGGCCTCGTTGAGCTCGATCAGGTCGATGTCGGCGAGTACGAGCCCGGCGCGTTCAAGTGCCTTCGCGGTGGCGGGCACCGGGCCGAGGCCCATCCGCGACGGGTCGACGCCGGCCCGGGCCCACGACCGGAGACTCACGAGCGGTGTGAGTCCGAGTTCGGCGGCGCGCTCGGGCGTGGTCACGATGCAGGCGGCGGCCGCGTCGTTCTGCCCGCTGGCATTTCCGGCGGTGACAGTGGATGCCGCATCCGTGGTCAGCAGGATGGGGCGCAGGCCGGCGAGGGCCTCACGGCTGGTCGCGCGGGGGGTCTCGTCGGCCGAAACCACAACAGCGCCCTTGCGACCGGGCACGATGACCGGGACGATTTCGTCGAGGAAACGACCGTCTGCGACGGCGGCCAGCGCACGCTGCTGGGAGCGCACGGCGAGTTCGTCCTGTTCGACGCGGTCGATTCCGTAGTCGCGGCGCAGGTTCTCGGCAGTTTCGAGCATGCCGCCGGGAACCGGGAAACGCCGACCGCCGGCGGTCTCTCGGCCGCGGCCGAGTGCGTCGCGCAGCAGCATTCCGGCGGTGCCACCCACGCCCCAGCGGGAATCGACCGTGTAGAACGGGGCCTGGCTCATCACGTCGACGCCGCCGGCGATGGCGAGGTCGCTGGCGCCGGTCTGCACCTGCATGGCGGCGTCGAGGACGGCCTGCAGACCGGAGCCGCAGCGGCGGTCGACCTGCACGCCGCCCACAGTCACCGGCAGGCCCGCGTTGAGGGCAGCGACCCGGGCGACCGGTGCGGCCTCGGCGGACGGGTAGGCCTGGCCGAAGATGACGTCGTCGACGAGCGCGCCGTCGAGGTGGGTGCGTTCGAGCAGCGCGGCGATCACCGCCGCGGCGAGGTCGGCGGGCGCCACGGTCTTGAAAGCTCCGCCGAAACGACCGATGGGGGTGCGGAGCGGTTCGCAGATGACGACCTCGCGCAGCGCGGTCATCCGGCGACCATTTCGGTGAGCAAGGTGCGAATCGTGAGCGGCGGCCCTGGCACGAGCAGCGTCGCCTCGGTGGCGGCCTGGACCTCGGCCACGGTGACGCCCGGCGCGAGTTCGCGCAGCACGAGTCCGGCCGGGCTGACATCGATCACGGCGAGGTCGGTGATGATGCGGGTCGCGACGGCCTTGCCGGTGAGCGGCAGGTCGCAGGCCTTTTTGATCTTGAATTCTCCGGTCTTGGTCAGGTGTTCCATGACGACGAGCACCGTGTCGGCACCGTGCACGAGGTCCATCGCGCCGCCCATGCCCTTGATCATCTTGCCGGGCACGGCCCAGTTTGCGATGTCGCCGACGACAGACACCTGCATGGCGCCGAGCACGGCGACGTCGATCAGGCCGCCGCGGATCATGCCGAAGCTCTGTGCCGAGTCGAAGTAGGCGGCGCCGGGGTTGACGGTGACGGTTTCCTTCCCGGCGTTGATGAGTTTCGGGTCTTCCTCGCCCTCCCAGGGGTACGGGCCGACGCCGAGCACACCGTTTTCGGAGTGCAGAACCACGTGCACACCGTCCGGCAGAAAGTTGGGGATGAGTGTCGGCAGGCCGATACCGAGATTGACGTAGGAGTCGGGGGCAAGTTCCTGGGCGGCCCGGGCGGCCATCTCGTTGCGGGTGAGGGCCATCAGTTCGCTCCGGTCTCGTCCGGGGGTGAATGCGCCACGGCGGATGCCGACGGCCGTGGCCGCGTCGTCGTCTTCTCGATCGGCAGATCGGCGGCGTCCACCGCGCCGAGCTGCACGATGCGGTTCACATAAATCCCGGCGAGGTGCACCTGGTCGGGGTCGATCTCACCCGGTTCGACCAGTTCGTCGACCTCGGCAATGGTGATGCGACCGGCCATGCCGGCGACCGGGTTGAAGTTGCGGGCCGATTTCTCGAACACGAGGTTGCCGTGCCGGTCGCCCTTGGCCGCGCGCCCGAGGGTGTAGTCGGTGACGATGGCCTCTTCGAGCACGTACTCCTTCTCCCCGCCGCGCAGGGAGGAGAAGGTGCGGGTCTGCTTGGGCGGGGACGACACCGTCACCTCGCCATCCGGCCCGTAGCGCCAGGGCAGGCCCCACAGCTTCATGCCGAGCGAGTACTGTCCGTTGTCGTGCTTGGTCAGGCCGCCCCAACCAACCCACTCCGCGACCAGCCGGTGCGTGGTCGAAAGCGGCAGGCCGGCCCGCTGGGCGATGGCCGTCAGCGTCAGGGTGAGAGAGGTCGCCCCGGCGGGCGCGGTGAACGCGTCGAGAATGGCGAAGAGTCGGGCCGCGACGGAACGATTGTCGACGGCGACCGGGGCCGACAGCCCGTCCGCCGCCGTTGTGTGCGCTGGTTTTCCGCTCATACCCCGACACGCTAGCGCGATCCACCGACAACTTCCACTGGATGGAAGTCCAGGGTGCTGCCGGCACGCAGACTAGAGAAGCTCGATGTCCGGGCCGTCGTCCGCTGACAGAGATCCCTGCGCCGACGACGCCTCGATGTGGTCGGTGCGCGGGTTGGCCGTGTCGAAACGATCCCACTCGTTCATCAGGTGTTGCACGGCGACGTGGAAGCGCTCCGTCGCGACCCCGGGATTCGTGTCGCCGAAGTAGCGCTGCACCCAGACCGTGAGCCTGGCTTCCGCCGCATCGTCGTGGGTGAGCTCGTCCAGGACCGCAACGATATTCCCGGTCTGGCCGTCGAACAGCCACTCGCAGTCCGAGAGATAGCCGCTCGAGTCGATCTGCGCGCTCGGGTCTGCCGGGCGGGTCACCATCAGAGCCTTGCCCGTGGCAAGCCGGTCGTAGACCATGGCGGAGATGTCGACGATCGCGATATCCGCTGCCGACAATTGCCAGCCCAGTTCGGGGCCCGAATCGTAGATGTGTCCGGCGGACGCGTCTCGCTCGTTCGCGGCCGCGATGGCAGCAATGATCTGCTTGTTGGCCGCGCCGTATGCGCTGTCCACGACGCCGCTACGCGGGTGAGGACGGTAGATGACCCGGTGACGCCCGGAGGCGAGGAGAGCCGCGACGAGGTCGACACCGTGCGTGGCGATGGAGCCGTATGCGGCGGACGGGCGGTCCCCCTCCCAGGTCGGTGCGTACAACACGACCTGGCGCTCGTCGGGGGCGATGGCCGTGGTCCCGGAGTAGTGGTCGGCCTGCGGACGCCCGATCCTGATGGCCCGCTTGTCGAAGTCGTAGTCCCAGAGCACCTTGCCGAGACGGGCGAGGGCGGCCTCCCCCGCGACGAAGGCGTAGTCGTAGGCCTTGATCTGGTTGGTCACCATGTACATCTTGTCGCTCTCACCATGGTTGATGAAAACGTGCCAGCAGCGACCGTAACGCATCATCTGGAAGTTGCGTGAGTTCTGGTTGACGTAGAACACGATGCGGATATCCTGCTCGGCCAGCACACGCTCAAGGTCGGCGACCCGCCTCACGTAGGCCACCGGCACCGGGGATTCGTCGATCAGGGGAAGGGCTCCCGCTCCGTTGCGACTGAGCACGAGCACCGGCCAGGTCTCGGCGAGCTTCGCGAGGGGTTTGTACCACTGGCGCATCTGGTAGAGGTTGACCGGGCCGTCGGCGAAGTAGACGGCGATCTTGAAGTGCCGCCCCGGCAGCGGCTCCCGCGTGGCCAGGCGGCCGTTCAGCAGTCGCTGTGCCCTGCGGGACGCCGTGACGTCCTTGACCAGCTTGAATCCAAGCCTGACGTCTCGTTGTATACCCACGGGTCAAGAGTACCTTTCGATGCCGATTCGACGATGCCGCCTGGCCCCCGAACGGGACCGATAGCAGGCGGATCGTTAGACGACGGGAGGGCGCCCGGCCAGGGACATCCGCCATACCGTGCGTGCGCGGAGGGGGCGTCGCCCGCCCGGGGATGTGGCCCAGCCTTCGCGGAATCCACCCAGCCAGGCCCGGAGGGCGGTGGGGTTGCGGGCCCAGCGGACCAGTTGGATCAGCAGCCAGGACCCGGCGTACACGGGGATCAGGGGCGCCGGAAGATTGCGGCGGGCGAGCCACACGCGGTTGCGCGCGTTGAGGCGGTAGTAGTCGGCATGCCGGGTCGGCTGGATCACCGGGTGGTTCGCCACGAGGTTCCCGGCGTACCAGGCGCGGAAGCCCTGGTCCCAGACCCGCCACGCCAGTTCGATGCCCTCGTGCGCGTAGAAGTAGGGTTCCCCCCAGCCGCCCGTGGCGTCGAAGACGGCCCGAGGAAGGAGCACGGCGCCTTCCCAGACCGAGAAGACGTTGCTCGACGCGGTGGCCTCGCCCTTGCGAATGCGCGGAATCCACCGCCTCGGTGACGCGATCCCGGCGGGATCGACGACCCGGGGCTGCAGCAGGCCGATGGTGCGGTCTGCCCTCAGCATCCCGATGGCGTCGACCAGGAATAGGGGGTCGGGAATGCTCGCATCGTCGTCGAGGAAGAAGAGGTACTCCCCCGCGACCTGCGAAACCCCGCGATTGCGCCCCGCCGGAATGCCCAGGTTCGTGGGCAGCCCCAGAGCCTTGACTCCGGAGGGCAGCCCGGTCGGCTGCCATCCGTTGCCGACGCACACGATGTCGAGGCGAACGTCCTGCTGCAGGAGCAGGCTCCGGATGCCGCGCTCGAGATCGTCCGGCCGGGTGCCCTGGGTGAGCACCACCACTCCGACCGTCGGCAGGGTGGAGTCGACGGGCGAGGCGCTAGGACCGGACACGCTTGGACGCCATGATGGCCACGAAATGGCCCACCAGCGAAATGAAGGCCAGCGGGACCAGGGTGGCCAGCAGCACGCGGTCGACCACGGGCTCGCCGATGAGTGTGCCGATGACCGCGGAGGCGAATATCAGGATGGTGAGTTCGACCGAATGGTAGAGGCGGTGGAACGGCAGGAACCGGGCCAGCCTGCGGGCCTTGGCGATCAGGCTCGAGGTGGGGGTCTGCTCGTGTTTCCGGTCGGCGAGCTTGGTGAGTCCGGCGTTCGCGCGAGCCACATGCACCATGTCGTTGAGCGCCTTGTTCAGCACGATGATCAGCGCGAGAAGCAGTGCGAGGGTGGTCCACAGGAAGTCGGCCGGGGCCTCGAACGGGTAGAACGCGGCCCGGATGCCCAGGGCGATGGGGATGAGCGCCTCGGTCGTGTAGTGCCCGACCTTGTCCAGGAACACTCCGGCCGGTGAAGACTGCCGGCGCCAGCGGGCGACCTCCCCGTCGGAGCAGTCGACCAGCATCTGCAACTGGCCGAGGAGGAGCGCCAGCAGCGCGCCCCAGATGCCGGGGATGAGCAGTGCGGCAGCGGTGGACCAGCCGACCAGGATCATCAGCCCGGTGACGCCGTTCGCCGAGATGCTGGTCTTCAGCAGCATCCAGGTCAAATACGGGGAGATATCGCGCAGATAGAGCGATGCCGTCCAGTGCTCGGCATTCGCGCGCAACCTCACCTCGGGCGGCTGCGCCACCTCACGCAACTCCGCGATCGAGGAGGGTCGAGTCGCCGCTGGCGTCCCTGACGTCATAGTTGCCTCCCGGTGTGGGCCGTGATGTTGGTGGTGAGTTTCAGGTATCCGAGCAGGAATCCGATGCCCCAGCAGAAGTGAATGCACGGCAAGACTACGAGAAACCACAGCGCGGCACGAAACCCGTCCGGTCGCGTGACGGCAACCGTGGCCGCTGCGACGATGAGCAGGTAGGCGACGGGCACGAGCAATCCGAGGAGCAGCCACGGCGCCCCTCCGGTCAGGAGCTGCACCAGGCCACCCAGACCGGCGAGCAGGGCGAGCACGACGCCCAGCACCATCACGGGCGGGGCGAAGTAGCGGATGCCGTTGGATTCCGGGTACCGCCGGGCGAGCTCTCCACGCCACAGGCCGGTGGACACCATCTGCCGGGCCAGGCGGGACAGGCTCGGGCGCGGGCGGTAGACCACCCGGAGCCGGGGCGTGAACCAGACCGTGCCGCCCTGCTCCCGCAGGCGCCGGTTGAGCTCCCAGTCCTGACCCCGTTTGATGCCCTCGTCGAAGAGGCCGACGCGCACGATGCTGTCCATTCGGAAACAGCCCAGGTACACGGTTTCGGCGGGCCCTTCGGGGCCGCCGACGTGGAGCGGCGTTCCCCCAAGGCCGATCTTCGTGCCGTAGGCCCGTGCGACGGCCTTTTGGAACGGGCTCTCGCCCTGGGCGTCCATGACGCCGCCCACATTGTCGGCGCCGGTGCGCTCGAGCGTCTCGACGGCGATCCGGGCGTAGTCCGGGGGCAGGACTGAGTGGGCGTCCACGCGGATCACGACGGGATAGCTCGAGGCCCGGATGGCGATGTTGAGGCCGGCCGGGGTCGACCCGATTTCATTCGCCACGATCCGGATGCGCGGATCGACAGCGACCATTTCCTCGACCAGTTCGGTGGTGCCGTCGATGCTCGGACCGAGGGCTACGGTGACCTCGAACGGCCCCGTGTAGTCCTGGCGGAGGAGGCTGGTCACGGCGGCCCGAACGTGCGTCACATCGTTCAGCACCGGCATCACATAGGAAACCCCGAGCAGGGACGTGCCTCCGGCAGAGGGCTCCTGGCTGATCATATTTCCATTCTTCTGGAGGGATGTCCGAGCCTACCAGCCGTGCCTTTCCGGCCCGCATCGGGCCGATTCCCGCCCGTCCGGGTGCGCGTCAGACGCGGCGCGGGGCCCGGCGCGGGCGCGGCGCGGACAGCAAAAAGAGCTGCGCCGCCGGTGCATGACCGGCGGCGCAGCTCTTCGTTCGCTGGAAGGAGCGGGGGCTAGCTGGAGAGGGCACCCACCGTGACGGAGACGGTGACGGACTTGCCGTCACGCACGTAGGTCAGTTTGGCTTCGTCGCCAGCCGCGAGGGCGCGCACCTGGGCGGTGAGGTCGTTCGCGTCGGTGATGGGCACGCCGTTGAAGTTCGTGACGACGTCACCCTTCTGGAGGCCGGCCTTCTGCGCCGCCCCACCGGAGGACACCTCACTGATCAGGGCCCCCACGGTGTCGCTCTGGCCGGTTCCGGCCGCGCTGGTGACACTCGCGCCGAGCAGGCCGTGCGTGGCCGTGCCGTTCTTGATCAGTTCCTCGGACACGCGCTTGGCGAGGTTGGACGGGATCGAGAACCCGACTCCGATGTTGCCGGCGGCGGACGAGGACGATCCGCCCGCGTTGGCGATGGCCACGTTGATGCCGATGAGCTCGCCCTTGGCGTTGAGGAGGGCTCCACCGGAGTTGCCGGGGTTGATGGCGGCATCCGTCTGGATGACCGACAACGAGATGCTGCCGCTGGTGGTGGGCGCCTGCTCCTGGCTGCCGTTCTTGTCGGGCAGATCGAAGAAGAAGGGGCTCTGCTGGTCGTTGGGGGCGGTGTTGTCCTGCGTATCCGGTGCGGCCGAGGAGGCGATCGAGATGCTCCGGTTGAGCGCGCTGACGATTCCGTCGGTGACTGTGCCGGACAGGCCGAGCGGGGCTCCGATGGCGATGGTCGTGTCGCCGACGTTGAGCTTGCTGGAGTCGGCCCAGTCGATCGGAGTGAGGCCTTTCGCGTCGGTGAGCTTCACCACGGCGAGGTCGGAAACCGGGTCGGTGCCGACAATGGTGGCCGCGTAGAGCTTGCCGTCGTTGCCGGTGACCTGGAGGGTCGCGTCGGCGGCCGCGCCGTCGAGGGTGACGACGTGCGTGTTCGTGAGCACGTAGCCGTCCTGGGTCAGCACCACACCTGAACCGGTTCCCCCGGAGCTGCCGCTGCTCGCGTCGATGGTCACGACGCTGGGCGAGGCCTTGGCCGCGACCGCGGTGATCTGGTTGACGCTGTCGGTGTTGTTGACCACGACGCTCTGCGGGCCCGTGGCCTGGTCGGCCGGGATGCCGCTGCTCTGGTTGGTGAGCACGAACGCGGTGACTCCGGCGCCGGAGGCGCCGCCGAGGAGCGCGCCGATGGCGAGGGCGGCGATCAGGGCGATGCTGCCCTTGCTTCGCTGCTGGTCCTTCTGGGGAATCCCCCCGGCCTGCTGGTTCGGGTAGCCGTTTTCGTGGGCGTAGGTCTGCGGAGCCCCGTTCGGCGCGTAGTTCGGGGTGGAACCGGCCCCACCTGGCAGCGGACGCCCGAACGCATCGGTGGCGTAGGCGAGGGTGGGCTGGGCGACAGTCGCTGCGCCGGCAGGCGCGGCGGCTGGCCCTGCTGCGGCAGTCGCTGCGGCAGGCGCTGCGGCAGGCGTGGATGCGGGCTGGATGACCTCGGTCGACTGGTCATCGGCGGCTCGGCCCGGCGTCGAGGCCGGAACAGTGGGGCCGGCGGCGGGTTCTGCGGAGGACGAAGAAGTCGTGGAGGCATCCGTCGCCGACGTTGTTTCGCCGACGGAGTTCACTTCGAACGGAACTGAGCCATGCGGGTGATCGGGCGTCTTGCCGGGTTCCTGGGTGTTGTCGGTCATTGGGTGCTCCTTCCAAGCGATGTCAGCTTCGCTCCCGAACCTGAGCGAAAGGTATGTGGAGGCTGGGAGCATTCAATGATGAGGCCGTGACCTTGCCCTGCTTCTCGGCACCGCACGCGCTCAGCAGCCCGGTCCCGCGGGAGTGCGGCTGCATTCGCGATCGACGAGCACGGTTCTGGCGTCGCCGATTACCACGCTGATCGGGCTTCCCGCTACCGGGAGCGTCCCCTGCACCCCGCGCCAGTCTCGGCCGGCAAACCGGTACTCGGCGGAGTAGACAACAACCACGCTCACGGAGTGAACCCCGGATTTTCGGAATTCGTGACTGGTGGGCGTGTCGGAGAATTCGGGCTGGCCCAGGTCCGCCCAGGTGGCTCCACCGGAGGGCGAATCCAAGGTCGAGCCGTCACCGAAGTTCCAGCGGTAGCCGACCGGGGTGAAACGCACCTCGGCCGGAAAATCGAGCAGCAGTCCTGACCGACCGTGCACGGATGCCGCGGCGATGAAGTTCGCCGGAAGCCCGATCACGCTCCACCCGTCCGGCTCCATGCTCTGGGTGGGTTCCGCCGGCTTGAAGTTGACCAGGTCGCTGAATCGAACGACGAGGTTCGGATCGCAGGGAGCTCCCGGATCGCAGACAACCGTGAAACCGTCCCGCACGACGACCACAGAGGGGGAGGTCGGCGCTGCCCCCGGTTGGCCGCCGGGGCCTGTGCCGGGGCCTGTGCCGGGGCCTGTGCCGGATTCGGCGTCAGATCCGCTGTCTGATCCGGCGTCGCCGCCGGCTCCGTTCGCGCTGCCGGATTGATCTCCCCCGCCGCCGCTGTCATAACCGGCAGACAGGTCGACCCCGCCGTCGTTGATGGCGCCGGTTGCCGAAACATCACAACCACCACCAAACCTGTCGATGCTCGAACAGGCAATGGCTGGAAATATTCCAAGCGATGAGAATACGATTCCAAGTGCGAGGCCTATTGCAAACAGAAATCTCGTCCTGACCATACCTTTTCCTCACTGATCAGGAGCGCTGATGGGTTTGATGCCCGCGAGAGAAGAACAATCTGGAGTGGGATTCTGTTTGGTCGCACCGCCGGCGTGACGTCCGCGCCCGAAATGTCATGCAGCCGAACATTCGTTACATCTGAACAGAGGTAGACCTCAACGCGAGCCATCCCGGGACCGAGAGTCTCGTGGCCAACAAGCGACACCGTGTCGAAGCTCGCATTGCCCTGGCTGACTTGTCCTGATTCGTGGAATTTCTGGAATCCATTCTCAAGAGCTGGGTAGTAATCGACTGTTACGAAAGGCTCGATCCGCTCTGGATTAGTTCCTCCCGTTGCAGCGATCTCCGCCGTCATACTGTCATAGGCCGCATAGGCCTCCGTTGCCGCGGCGAGAGCGTCGGCGTCGGAGGCGAAGACGGGGGCATCCGTTGTGGCGGTTGCGGATGGTTTCGGGGTGGGCGTCGGCGCGCAACCGGCGAGCGCCGGGCCTCCGAGGAGCACCAGGGCGCTGAGGGTGAGCAGTGCGCGCGTCACGGTCCGCATGCGGCCACGTTAGGGCACCGAGCGCGTTCCCGCTCGAACTGTCCACAGGGAGCGCGGGGCATGTCGTAGCTTGTAGGGATGCAGGTGACTCGATGACGATTACCGGCGCCTGGCGGCGAACCGCCGACGGAGCGGGGCTGCTCGGCGCGGACGGTACCGTCGCGGCCAGTATCTTCGCGGAGATGAGCGCGCTCGCGATGCGCACGGGTGCGATCAACCTGGGCCAGGGGTTCCCCGACGAGGATGGCCCGCCCGAGGTACTCGAGGCGGCACGCCAGGCGATTTCCGACGGCGTCAACCAGTACCCGCCGGGAAGGGGACTGCCCGTGCTCCGCGAGGCCATCTCGCGCCACCAACAGCGCTTCTACGGCCTGTCGGCCGATCCGGAGACCGAGGTCCTCGTGACCGCGGGCGCCACCGAAGCCCTCGCCGCCACGATCCTCGCCCTGATCGAGCCCGGCGACGAGGTCGTCACCCTGGAGCCTTTCTATGACGCATACGGTGGCCTGATCGCCCTGGGCGGCGGCGTCCATCGCACCGTGCGGCTGCGCTCCCCCGAGTTCCAGCCCGACCTGGACGAGCTCCGCGCCGCGATCACCGACAAGACGCGACTGATCATCGTCAACAACCCGCACAACCCCACCGGAACCGTACTTCCTATCGAAACGCTGGCGCTCATCGTCGAGCTGGCGCACCGGCACGACGCGCTCATCGTGACCGACGAGGTCTACGAGCACCTCACGTTCGGGGTCGCGCACGTTCCGGTCGCGACACTGCCCGGAGCGAGCGAACGCACCATCACGATATCCTCCGGGGGTAAGACGTTCAACACGACCGGCTGGAAGATCGGCTGGCTGAGCGCACCGGCGCCTCTGGTGACCGCAATCCTCGCCGTGAAACAGTTCCTCACCTACGTCAACGGGGCGCCGTTCCAGCCGGCGATCGCGCGGGGCCTGGACCTGCCCGACAGCTTCTTCACCGGCATCGCCGCCGACCTCGAAGCCAAGCGGGACGTGCTCGAGGTCGGGCTGACGACCGCCGGCTTCACCGTCAGCCGCCCGCAGGGCTCGTATTTCATCGTGGCGGATGCCGCACCGCTCGGCTACCCGGACGGCGCCGAGTTCTGCCGGATCCTACCGGCGCTCGCCGGCGTCGTCGCGGTGCCGATCGCCGCCTTCTGTTCACCCGCGAACCGGGCAGATTACGCCTCCCTGGTGCGGTTCGCTTACTGCAAGAAGGTGGACGTGCTCGAGCGCGCGGCCGGCCGGCTGGCGGGCATCAGCAGCCGGTAGCGAACGGGTCGCGGGCAGATGCCTCGCCCGGCCCTTGCATAACTCCTGCAGATCGTGAGGGCGCAGCATCCGCCGCCCCGGGATTCCGGGGCTGGACGGCGAGCGTCTCAGAAATTGCAGGAGTTATGCGCGACTGGGCCGCGACAGTGGACCCGAATGTTGTGGCCGCGGGGACACCCCCCGGCCCATTGCCCGCCACCCCTCGTGGCCAACTCAGGAAAAACCCGAGCTCCGGGCACCCGTCGCCCCGCGTTTCCGGGGGCGTGCCCGGCATCCGACCCGAATCTCCTGAGTTAACCACCGCGGCGGCACGATTCACAACCGGGGAGGCCGGTGCCGGGAGGGGCAGGTGGCATAACTCCTGCAGATCGTGGGGGCGCAGCATCCGCCGCCCCGGGAATCCGGGGCTGGACGGCGAGCGTCTCAGAAATTGCAGGAGTTATGCACGATCAGACCCGGGGTGGGGGAAGCACCGGGCAGCACCGGGCAGCACCGGGCGGGGAAGCACCGGGCAGCACCGGGCGGGGAAGCACCGGGCGGGGAAGGCTAGTGCTGGAGGGCTAGTGATGGAGGGCCGGGTAGTCCGTGTAGCCGGCGGCGCCCGCACCGTAGAAGGTGAGCGGGTCCGGGGCGTTCAGGGGCAGGTCGTTCAGCCAACGCCGCACCAGATCCGGGTTGGCGATGACGGCGCGGCCGACGACGACGGCATCCGCCTGGTCATCCGCGATGACCGCCATGGCCTCCTCGCGGGTGGTGATTCCGCCGAAGCCGCTGTTGACGAGGAGCGGTCCGCCGAAGCGGGTGCGAAGTTCCCGCACCAGCTGGCCGGCCGGCTCCTTGTGCAGCACGCTCAGGTAGGCGAGGTTCAGCGGCGCGAGGCCGTCGACCAGTGCGCCGTAGGTGGCCAGGACATCCGCCGGGTCGGTTTCGAGGGCATCCTGGATGTTGTGCTCCGGGGACACGCGGATGCCCACCCGACCCGCTCCGATCGCTTCGGCAACCGCGGTGACGACCTCGATCACGAAGCGGACCCGGTTGGCCGGGGAGCCGCCGTAGACGTCGTCGCGCTGGTTCGAGGCCGGCGACAGGAATTCGTGCAGCAGGTAGCCGTTGGCGGAGTGGATCTCGACGCCGTCGAGGCCGGCGGCGATCGCGTTCCGGGAGGCCTGGACGAAGTCGGCGACCACGCCGGCGAGCTCGTCGGCGGTCAGGGCGTGCGGCACGGGATACGGGTGCTTGCCGTCGTAGGTGCGCGTCTCCCCCTCGATCGCGATCGCGCTGGGGGCGACGACCTCGCGGCCGCCGTTGGTGCCCTCATGGGTGACCCGCCCGGCGTGCATGACCTGGGCGACCAGGCGGCCGCCGGCGGAATGCACCGCGTCGGCCACGTTCTTCCAGCCCTCGATCTGCTCCGGGGTGACCAGGCCGGGCTGACCGGGGAAACCCTGGCCGGCATGGCTGGGGTAGGTGCCCTCGGTCACGATCAGGCCGAGGGTCGCGCGCTGCCGGTAGTGCTCCACGACGAGCGGGCCGGGCACGCCCTCGATGCCCGAACGCACCCGGGTCAGGGGCGCCATGACGAGGCGGTTGGGCAGTTCCAGGTCACCGAGGGTGAGCGGGGAGAAAAGATTCACGTGAATAGCTCTTTCTGTCGGACAAGTGCCGTCGGGCGGCGCGTGCGCGGCCGTGGACATCGGGAAGCAGGTTCCCTCTTCGCGCAACGGCACGCACCGACGGGGTATTCCGGCGAGGACGGATGGTCTGTCAATACACAGCCTCGGATCGGGCCAGCCCACGGCGGGAGAGCGCCCAATCCGCCGGCCCGGTCCGCACCGAACCACCGTCATGAGCCTCCTGGAGCGGTCCGCGCCGACATCCACCGCACCTGCCCGGCACAGCCCGGACGGATACTTCCCGTTCCCCCTCAGCCGGGACGCACGCGCATTCGGGCTGACGACGAGCGCGATGCGGCTGGGATCGGGAACGGTGTCGGTCAGGCACGGACGCCGCACCGACAGCGACACGGCCACCATCCTGCTGCACGGCGCGGCGGGTTCCTGGACCACCTGGACGCCGCTCCTGGCCGCAGCGGATTCGGCGAATCCGGCACATCCTGCGAGCGCCGCTCTGACGGACCTGATCATCCCCGACCTGCCCGGCTGGGGCGACTCAGCACTGCCGGCCGGCGTGTCCGCCACCGGTAAGTCCGCCACCATCGAGTCGGCCGCGGCCGCGGTCGCCGAGGTCGCTCGGGCGCTCGGCTACCGGTCCTGGACCGTGATCGGCCACTCCCTGGGTGGATTCGTCGCCCTCGAACTCGCGGCGAGCGAGCCACGCTCGACGAGTTTTGTCGGCCTGGTCTCCCCGGCGTCCTTCTCCGTCATCGACACCGTTCGGCATCCGGTGAGCTCGGCCGCGGTGCTGCCCGGATTCGGAGCGCTGCTCCCGGTCATGCGCGGGCTCGCCCGGCTCGGCCGGGCCGGGTCAGATCCGGTCGGCGCTCTGCACCGCCGGGGCCTGCTCCGCCCGCTCGCGGCGCCCCTGTTCCGTCACCCGGGGCGTGTGCCCGAGAGCGTCATCGACGCCCTCGCGACGGAACTGCGCCCGAACGCCTTCGCGGCGGCATCCGCTCGGGCCGGCCGCTACGACGCCTCGATCTGGTCCCGGATCGAGTGCCCCGTGCGCGCCAGCCAGGGTGACGCCGATGTGTTCGTGGGTGAGACGGATGCCGACCGGCTGCGGGCCGTCATCCGTGACTTCAGCCTCTGCACGGAGCCCGACACCGGCCATTTCGGGCACATGGAGCGTCCGTTCCAGACCCTTGCCCACGTGTTCACCTCGCACCGCGACTGATGGGAGCGCGACTGAACCGAGCGCGACTGAACCGTTCTCGTTCAGGCGTGTTCTCGAAGAGACTTCTCGACCGCCGCCAGCCGGGCGTCGATGGAGTCCAGCCGGTCCAGGACCTGCCGGTTGAGGGCCGCGTTCTCGAGCCCGGCCGTGCCCTCCTCACCACCATGCTTGTTCTTGAGATAAATCGCGTACATGGCCACGGTGATCCCGCCGATTATCGCAATCAGCGGGATGGAGTAGACCCAGTTGAACGTGTCCATTGCGTTTTCCGCCTTCCCTGACTCGGTGCAGATCACTGCCGGTCAGGACGGTACGACGGACCAGCGCGCCTGTCCCTGGCATTGTGCGGCGAAACGGGCAGAAGGAACATGTCCCACCGGAGTCGAGGACGGCCCCCGTTTCGACCCCACCGGCAATTCTCTTGTCAAGAGGAGGCAAAGCGGCCAAACTGAAGTCACTACCCGGGGCTGCGAAACGGATCCTTCACGCTCCAGGGTCCGGGGCAAGCGCAACCGATTGAGAGCGAAATCCATGGGCTCCTTGACGTATGACAGAGTCACGGTCGAATTCGACGACCGGATTTTGGCGCATCTCCAAATCGTGATCGTGCAGAAGCTCCGCCGCGGTGAGAGCTTCCTGCTCTCCTGGCGGAACGCCGCCGAGGCGGGAGACGGGCGAAGCTCCGCGTGGCTGCACCCCGCCATCCCCCTGTATTTCAAGTTCTCGGGTGGCCAGCCGCCCAGCATCAACCCGCTCTGGCTCGCCCAGCTCACCCGGTCAGCGAACAGCTCGCAGGGACTCGTCGCCACCGGCGAGGAGAGGGCCATGGCCGACCCGGAGCGACCAGACCGCCCCGAACGCACCCACCGCCCGGATCAGAAATTCACCGTGCGGGCCGCTCCGGCCTCCCAGGACACGATCGCCACCGAAAGCTAACGCGGCACCACCGCGAAGCGGCGCAGCTCGACCGCGGGGTTGAGGGCGCGAACGGCCCGAACCCGCCCCGGCGCCGCCCAGGCGACCGCGACATCCGTCGTCTCGCCGATCGTGACCAGTTCCACTCCCATGGGATCCACGACCATGCTGTTGCCGGCCCCCACCGGCGGCGCGTGGTCGGCCGCAGCCACGTAGACCGTGTTTTCCAGGGCGCGCGCGGTGACCAGGGTGCGCCAGTGCGCCTCCTTGAGCGGCCCCCGCACCCACTCGGCCGGCACCAGCACCAGGTCGGCCCCGGCGTCCACCAGGCGCCGGGTGACCTCAGGGAAACGGATGTCGTAACACGTCTGCAGTCCCGCGCGGAGCCCGCCCACGTCGAAGGTTTCGGGCTCCTCCACCGTGCCGGGCAGCACCCAGCGCGATTCCTGGTCGCCGAACGCATCGTAGAGGTGGAGCTTGCGGTACTTAGCGACCAGGGCACCGGCCGGATCCAGGGCCACGATGGTGTTGGAGAAACGACTGGTGTCGGTGGTCGATTCCAGCATCCCGGCCACGACATGAATGCCGAGCTCCCGGGCGATCCCGGCCAGTTGCATCACGAACGGCCCGTCCAGCGGCTGGGCTGCCGCCACGAACGAGGGCCCCATGACGGGTTCGAAGAACGCGGAGTATTCGGGGAACACGATCAGGCGGGCACCGCGGGCGACCGCCGTCCTCGCCAGCTCACGCATCGCGGCGACGTTGATGCCCGAGTCGGGGCCGGGGGCGAACTGGGCGACGGCCACACCGAAAGCGGCACCGCTCGACACGTCAGGATCGATCATGGCGCCAGCCTAGCGGTCGGGCTCCGCCGCATCACGTCTGTCCGGGGGTCTGCACAGTCGGGGAGTCTGCACAGTCGGGGAGTCGGCACAGTCTGGGAGTCAGCACAGACCGGCGTGCCCCGACTGGTGAGGTCGAAAAAGCTGGCCTAACGTGAACGCGTGTCCTTCCTGTCTGTTGTCCCCCGGCTGCTTCGCCCAAACCAATCAGCCCTGGCACTGCGGCGAACCCGGAGTCCTTGGCTGAGATACGGCTTGCCCGCGCTGCTCGGGACGCTCGGTTTCCTCGTGCCCTTCGCCGGATCCTGGCGACCTTCGTACTGGGGTGACGAAGCGGCCAGCGTGATGTCGGCCGAGCGATCGATCCCGAAACTGGTGGCGATGCTGGGCAACGTCGACGCCGTGCACGGCGCCTACTACCTGGGCCTGCATTTCTGGATCGAGCTGTTCGGGGCATCCGAGCTGTCCACCCGGCTACCCAGCGCCATCGCCGTCGGCGTTGCGACCGCCGGAACCTTCGTTCTGGCGCGTCGCCTCGTCTCCACCTCGGTCGCGACGGTTTCGGCTCTGGTCTTCCTGATGCTCCCCCGCGTGACGAACATGGGTGCCGAGGCCCGATCCGCGGCCATCGCCACGGCCGTTGTGGTCTGGCTGGCGGTCCTGCTGCTGCACATCCTGCGCACGAGCAGAACCAGCACCACGGCCACGCGCATCGGGCTGTGGGCCGGCTACTCCGCGCTGCTCGCCCTGGGGATCTACCTGTTCCTCTACGTCCTGCTCCTGATCCCGGTGTTCGCCCTCTTCGTCTGGCTGTGGACGCCCTGGCGGCCGGACCGCCGGGCGCGCATCAGGTCCTGGGCGCTGGCCAGCACCGCCGGCGTCGCCCTGGCCACCCCCGTGATCATCGAGGCGCTGAACCAGCGGGAGCAGATCGCCTTCATCGGCCGCCGGCCGCCGACCTCGGTGCTGACGGCGGCGGTGAACCAGTGGTTCGGCAATCCGTCGCTGGCGATCGCCGCGTGGGCTCTGGTCCTGCTGGCGGTCGTTCTGGTGTACGCCGGTCGCGGGCGGCTGGCCGCCACTGCGCAAGACCGCGCCGCCCTCTCGGTGGCCCTGGCCTGGATGCTCGTTCCGAGCGCCACCCTGCTCATCGGCACGCAACTGATCTCCCCGATGTACTCGATGCGCTACCTGTCGATCTGCACGCCGGCCGTCGCGATCGCCGTGGGTCTCGGCATCGCACGGCTCCGGCCCTTCTGGGCTCAGACCGGGGTGCTGATGCTGATCGCACTGCTCATGGCGCCGACCTATGTCGCCCAGCGCGGCCCGTTCGGCAAGAACGAGGGCAGCGACTGGCGCCAGGCCGCCGCCGTCGTGCAGGCGGGCGCCCTGCCCGGAGACGCGGTCGTGTTCGACGAGAGCGTGCGGCCCTCCCGCAAGCCCCGCCTGGCCCTGCACCTCTACCCCGCAGCCTTCCAGGGCCTGCGCGACATCACCCTGTCCCGCCCGTTCGACGCGACTCCGGGGCTCTGGGACCTGACGGTGCCGCTGGACTGGGTCACCGAAAGACTCACCGGCACCGACCGGGTCTGGGTGCTGCAGTACCTGGGCAGCGGCCAGAACACGTCGGGGACCGACATCCGCACCCTGCAGAGTCTTGGCTTCACGGTCATGGCGACCACGACCGTCAACCGCACCCTCATCATCGAACTGGCAAGGTAGCAACATGCCCCACACCCTGGTCGTCATCCCGACCTACAACGAACGCGACAACATCCTCTCGATCGTCGGCCGCGTTCGAGCGAGCGTTCCCGACGCGGACGTGCTCGTCGTCGACGATGCGTCGCCGGACGGGACCGGACAGCTGGCCGATTCCCTGGCCGTCGGCGACATCCAGGTGCACGTGTTGCACCGATCCAGCAAGGACGGTCTGGGCGCCGCGTATCTGGAGGCTTTCACCTGGGGGCTGTCCCGCGGCTATGACCAGCTGGTGCAGCTCGACGCGGACGGATCGCACCTGCCCGAACAACTGCCCGCACTGCTTGAGGCCGCGAAGTCGGCCGACGTGGTGATGGGCTCCCGCTGGATTCCCGGCGGGAAGGTTCAGAACTGGCCCTGGCACCGGCGGCTGCTGTCCCGCGGAGGGTCCGTCTATTCGCGGATCCTGCTGCGGCTGAAG
Organism: Cryobacterium sp. TMT2-10; assembly: GCF_004403075.1. Classification (NCBI taxonomy): domain Bacteria; kingdom Bacillati; phylum Actinomycetota; class Actinomycetes; order Micrococcales; family Microbacteriaceae; genus Cryobacterium; species Cryobacterium sp. TMT2-10. Next base: position 43,292 of record NZ_SOGW01000058.1, read on the forward strand.
CAGAGTGACGTGACCGGCGGATATCGCGTCTACAGCGCCCGCGCACTCGAACGGATGAAGCTCTCGAGCGTGGAGAGCCTGGGGTACTGCTTCCAGATCGACATGCTGTTGCACGCCGTCCGGGCCCGGTTGAAGGTGACGGAGGTTCCCATCACTTTTGTCGAACGCACTCTCGGCGCATCGAAAATGAGCGGCCCTATCGTGATCGAAGCGATGTTCCGGGTCACCATCTGGGGTTTCACCGGCAAGAGCGCCGGGCACCTTACGGCTCCGGCGACGTCCGCCCCGCACCTCGGCGGCGGCCCCACTGGGTAAAGGTTGTGAGTTCTGGTCAGGATGACTATAAGATGGTACCACCAGTTAGAGTCAGATTGACTTTTACTGAGGGGAAGACGCGATGACCGGACAGCTTCAGGCGGCACTTGCCGTGTCAACGGTCATCTTCACGCTCAGGCCGGATCCCGCGTCCGACCTTTCGACGCTGTGGCTTCCTCTGGTGCGTCGCACCCGCGAGCCGCACCTCGGCCAGTGGGCACTGCCCGGCGGGGACCTTCCGGCCGACGAGGAACTGGCCGCCGCCGCCGCCCGAACCCTGCGCGAGACCACGGGACTGACTCCCAAGTACCTGGAGCAGCTGTACACCTTCGGCGACCCGGGTCGCTCCCCCGGAGGCCGGGTCGTCTCGGTCGTCTATTGGGCGCTGGTGGAGACCGGCGAGGCCGCCCTTGCGGTCGTGGGCGAGAACGTGCAGTGGTTCCCGGCCGACCGGCTCCCGCCCCTCGCGTTCGACCACAACCGTATCGTGGAATATGCCCTCTGGCGCCTCCGCACCAAAGTCGAGTACTCCCGGATCGCGCACGCCTTCCTCGGCGAGACCTTCACCCTGGCGCAGCTGCGCGATGTGCACGAAGCCGTGCTGCAGAAGGCCCTCGACCCGGCCAACTTCCGCCGCACCATCGAGTCGTCCGGCACCGTCGTCGACACCGGCCAGCGTGTGGCGGGAGTGCCGCACCGCCCGCCGCGGCTCTACCGCTACAACGATTCCGTCAACGCGACCGACCTGGGGCCGTTCGGGCCCGCGATCGGCTGAACCGTGACCCCTGCCGAGTTTTGTTTTTCCGAGTACCGCTTTTCTGAACACCGAGGAGTAACAGCATGACCATTGCATCGGTTGACCGCACCATCCGGCTCATCAAAACGGGGGCGGCCGCCGGCAGCACCTGCAGCCCCGACCTCGCCGCCGGCCCGTGGGAGTTCGATTCCGGAACGCCGGGCTACGGTCCGGGGTCATCCATGGGTGACGTGCTTCCGACCGGGTCACCGCGCCAGGGTGCCCTGCCGGAGCGGTACCGACTCGCGACGACCGAGGAACTGGGCGAGCGCATCCGTGCCGCCAAGGAGACGCTCGGCGACCGGGTCGTCGTGCTCGGGCACTTCTATCAGCGGGACGAGGTGCTCCAGCACGCCGACTTCGTGGGCGACTCCTTCCAGCTGGCCCAGGCCACGAAGAGCCGGCCGGACGCCGAGGCGATCATCTTCTGCGGCGTTCACTTCATGGCGGAGACCGCCGACCTGCTCTCCACGCCCGATCAGGCCGTCATCCTGCCCAACCTCGCCGCCGGCTGCTCGATGGCCGACATGGCTGACATCGACTCCGTCACGGACTGCTGGGAACAGCTCGAGGACCTGTACGGCACCGAGCCGGATGCCGACGGCCGGGTGCCGGTGATCCCGGTCACCTACATGAATTCCTCCGCCGCGCTCAAGGCCTTCTGCGGTGAGCACGGCGGCATCGTCTGCACCTCCTCCAACGCGGAGACCGTGCTGGAGTGGGCGTTCGCGCGAGGCCGCCGCGTCTTGTTCTTCCCCGACCAGCACCTCGGCCGGAACACCGCCAAAGCGATGGGCATCCCTCTCGAGCACATGCCGATGTGGAATCCGCGCAAGCCCCTCGGCGGCAGCACCGCCGACGAACTGGGCGACGCGGAGGTCATCCTGTGGCACGGTTTCTGCAGCGTGCACAAACGCTTCACGGTTGACCAGATCACCGCCGCACGGCTGGAGCACCCCGACGTGCGCGTGATCGTGCATCCGGAGTGCCCGATGGCCGTCGTCGACGCAGCGGACGAATACGGCTCCACCGACTACATCAAGAAGGCCATCGAGGCCGCCCCGGCCGGCTCGACCTTCGCCATCGGCACCGAGATCAACCTGGTGCAGCGCCTGGCCGCAGAGCACCCCGAGCACACGATCTTCTGCCTCGACCCGGTGATCTGCCCCTGCTCCACGATGTACCGCATCCACTCCGGCTACCTCGCCTGGGTGCTCGAGGCTCTCGTCGGCACCGCGGAGCAGCCGGCGGAGGTGGTCAACCGCATCACGGTCGACCAGAAGGTCGCCGGCCACGCCCGTGTGGCACTCGAACGGATGCTCGCGGCCAGGCCGCCCGCCGCTCTCCCCGCCGGCTCGACCAGCTCCACCGGCACAGGCGCCTGACATGACCCGCGTGCTCGTGGTCGGCAGCGGACTGGCAGGGCTGATCGCCGCGGTCCGGGCGACGGATGCCGGCCACCGGGTGACACTCGTCACCAAGGCCGGGCTGCCCGAGAGCAACACCCGCTACGCCCAGGGCGGGATCGCCGCCGCCATGTTCTCCGACGACTCCGTCGACTCGCACTACCTCGACACGATCAGGGCCGGGGCCGGCCTGTGCGACCCGGTCGCCGTGCGCGTGCTCTGCTCGGAGGGACCGGCCCGCGTGCGCGACCTGATCAGGTTCGGGGTGGACTTCGACCGCGACGAGTCCGGCGTCACGCGCGGGCTGGAGGCGGCCCACTCGCGGTCCCGCGTGCTGCATGCCGGCGGAGACGCCACCGGCGCCGCCATCCAGGCCGCCCTCGTGGCGACCGTGCACGAGCGCGCGGCTCGGACCCGCTCCCTCCGGGAGTCCGGCGCCGCGACACAGGGCGGCCTGAGCATCCGGGAACACACCATGCTCACCGACCTGACGGTGCAGGACGGCCGGGTCACCGGAGCCGTGCTGCTCGGACCGGACGGGGACCTGCGCACCACGCGGGCCGACAACGTGATCCTGGCCACCGGCGGCGCCGGCGCGCTGTATCCGCACACCACCAACCCGTCCGTGGCCACCGGCGACGGCGTGGCGGCAGCCTGGCGGGCCGGAGCCGTCGTCGCCGACCTGGAGTTCTACCAGTTCCATCCCACGGCTCTGGCCGTGCCGGGCACTCCCCTGGTCTCCGAGGCGGTTCGGGGCGAGGGCGCCGTGCTGCGCAACATCCACGGCCACCGATTCATGCAGGGCGTCCACCCCGGCGCCGAACTGGCCCCACGCGACATCGTGGCCCGCGGCATCGCCCGTGAAATGGCGCGCCAGAACGGCGCACCCGTGCTGCTGGACGCCACCGCCCTCGGCCGTGACCTGCTTGAACGGCGCTTCCCGACCATCACCGCGGCGTGCCGCGACGCCGGCCTGGACTGGGCCGCCCTGCCGATCCCGGTCGCCCCGGCAGCGCACTACTGGATGGGTGGCGTGCACACCGACATCTGGGGACGCAGCTCCCTGCCCGGACTCTTCGCCGTCGGCGAGGTCGCCCGCACCGGGGCCCATGGTGCCAATCGTCTGGCCTCGAATTCGCTGCTGGAGGCGGCCGTGTTCGCCGACCGCGCCGTGCGCGCCCTGCGGCTTCCCTCGGACGGGCCGGTCCACTCGGGGTGGACGGACTCACCCGGGAGGGTCCTGGCCGCCTCAACCATCACCACGAGCGCGACACCCGCGAACGCCACCGCTGTCGACCGGTCCGACGTGCAGCGCCTGATGTGGGAGAGCGCCGGAGTCCTCCGCAGCGGAGAGGGCCTCGCCGCCGCATCCGTGGCCCTGGCCGGGTGGAGAATGAAGCCCGAGCAGCCCGCCGACGTCAATATGCACGTTCGGGCATACGAGGATGCGAACCTGCTCGACCTGGCCAGGGCGACCGTGGCCGCCGCCCTCGCCCGCGAGGAATCGCGTGGCGCGCACCACCGTTCCGACTTCCCCGACAGCCGCCCCGAACTGGCGCGGACCGTGCTCTGGCGCCGAGGCGGCGGCGACCCCGGCACCGGAATGCACGCCGGGCTGCACGATGCAGGCGCGATGCAGAGCACCACGAACCTGGACCACCCCACCGAGGCCGAGGAGGCCATTGCATGCTGACCGTGAACGCCATCGAAACCGTCGTGCGGGCCGCGCTCGAGGAGGACGCCCCGTGGGGGGACCTGACTTCTCAGGTGCTCATCCCGGCCGAGGCGGACGGGGCCGCCCAGCTCGTCGCCCGGGAATCCGGGGTCTTCAGCGGCGGTGCCGTCTTCGCGGCGGCCTTCCGGCTCACCGACCCGCGCATCGTGGTGCGGCTGCTGGTCGCCGACGGCGCCGCCTTCGCTGCCGGGGACGCGCTCGCGGAGGTGTCCGGGTCCGCCCGGGCCATCCTTCAGGCCGAACGCATCGGCCTTAACTTCGTGCAGCGGATGAGCGGAATCGCCACCCTGACGGCACTCTATGTGGCCGAGACCACCGGTACCCGGGCCCGCATCGTCGACACACGCAAGACGACCCCCGGACTGCGTGCCCTGGAGCGCCACGCCGTGCGGGACGGCGGCGGCCACAACCACCGATTCAGCCTCTCCGACGCCGTCATGGCCAAGGACAACCACCTCGCCGTGCTCACCTCCGGCGGCCTCAACCTGACCGAAGCGCTCCTGCGCGTGCGCGACCGCATCTCCCACACCACGCACCTGGAGGTGGAAGTGGACCGGATCGACCAGATCGAGCCGGTTCTGGCCGCCAACGTGGACACGATCATGCTCGACAACTTCTCACCCGACGACCTTCGCGAGGGCGTGCGCATCACGGCCGGCCGCGCCCTGGTCGAGGCCAGCGGCGGCGTCAACCTGGACACCGTGCGCGGCATCGCCGAGACCGGGGTCGACATCATCTCGGTCGGCGCCATCACCCACAGCGTGCGCTCGCTCGACCTCGGCCTCGACGTCGTGATCCTGACCGAGGGCTGACCGGGACCGACGTGATCTACCTCGACAACGCCGCGACGACCCCCGTGCGCCGGGAGGTGCTCGAGGTGCTCTGGCAGCAGCTCGCGGGCAGTTTCGGCAATCCGTCGAGCCACCACCAGGTCGGCGAGGCCGCCGCAGCCGCGCTGGCCGATGCCCGTGCCCAGATCGCGAGCGTGCTCGGCTGTCGCCCGGCCGAGATCGTGTTCACGACCGGCGGCACGGAGTCGGACAACCTCGCGGTGAAGGGAATCGCCCTCGGCGCGCCGCGCGGCCGCCACATCGTCACGTCGGCCGTCGAGCACGAGGCGGTGCTCGAGTCCTGCGATTTCCTGAAGCGGGTGCACGGCTTCGAGATCACACTGGTGGCCCCGGATGCCGCCGGTCGCATCGATCCGGCCCAGCTCCACGCCGCGATCCGCGCCGACACCACCCTGGTGTCGATCCAGTACGCGAACAACGAAGTCGGCACCGTCCAGCACGTCGCCGCCCTCGCGGCCATAGCCCGGGCGGCAGGCGTGCCCTTCCACACCGACGCCGTGCAGGCGGCCGGATGGCTGGACCTCGGCGTGCGGACACTCGGAGTCGACGCACTGAGCCTCTCCGGTCACAAAATCGGCGCCCCTCCCGGAGTCGGGGCGCTCTTCCTGCGCCGAGGCCTCCCGATCGAACCCGTGCTCCACGGCGGCGGACAGGAACGCGGCCGCCGCAGCGGCACCGAGAACGTGGCCGGTGCCCTCGGCCTGGCGACGGCGCTGCGTCTGGCCGACCGGGAACGGGCGGAGGCCGCGCCGCGGGTCGCCGCCTTGCGCGACGCCTTCATCGCCACGGTGCTCACCGGCACCCCGTCCGCCCGGCTGACCGGGCACCCCACCGAGCGCCTCCCCGGGACCGCGTCCTTCGTGTTCCCGGGCACCAGCGGCGAGGCGGTGCTGCTCGAGCTCGAGCAGCGCGGGATCGTCTGTTCGAGCGGCTCGGCCTGCGCGGCGGGAAGCGACGAGGCGTCCCACGTCCTGACCGCGATGGGCCTGCCCGAGGACAAAGCCCGGACCGCCGTGCGCTTCACCCTCGCGGCCACGACCACAGCCGATGACGCACGGCGCGCCGCCGCATCCGTTCAGCCCGCCGTGGACGCAGTTCGGGACCTCGGGCGCCGCTGAGCGCGCCCGGCATCGCCCCGACCCTCTACTGCGCGTGCGTACGCGCGCGTAATGTCCTTAGCGAGGCTAAATAAACAGGATTTGCTGTTGCCCCGCAAAAAAGGCCGCGACCAGCCAAAATGATTCGGCGGCCCCGGCGGCGCAGGTCAGAATCGGCATCTCCAGCATGCGACGCAGCGTGCGGAGTCGTAGAGTTGTGTCAAGAGGCGATAAGCCCAAGTTGGGCCGCCCGAAAAGGGACACCATGACGATAACTGACAAGCCAGTAACCGAGTCGCTCGCAACTCAAATTGATTCACTGGTTAAAGCCGCACAGGTCGCGCTTTTGGATTACGCGAATTTCACGCAAGAACAAATCGATCACATCGTTAAGAAAGCATCCGTAGCAGCCCTCAGCAAGCACGCTGAGCTGGCAGTTCACGCAGTCGAAGAGACTGGACGCGGCGTCTTCGAAGACAAGGCCGTGAAGAACCTCTTCGCTTGTGAGCACGTTACGAACTCCATGCAGAACCTTAAAACAGTCGGCGTTATCAGCCACGACGAAATTAGCGGCATCACCGAAATCGCCGAGCCGGTCGGTGTTATCTGCGGGATCACCCCCGTCACCAACTGCACCTCGACCGCGATCTTCAAATCGCTGATCGCGCTTAAGACCCGCAACCCGATCATCTTCGGCTTCCACCCGGCAGCACAGCAGTCCTCCGCGGCCGCTGCGCGCGTCGTGCGTGACGCCGCGATCGCAGCCGGCGCACCCGCGAACTGTATCCAGTGGATCGAAGTTCCCTCCCTCGAGGCCAGCACCCTGCTGATGAACCACCCGGGCGTGGCAACCATCCTCGCGACCGGTGGTAACGCCATGGTCCGCGCGGCCTACTCCTGTGGCAAGCCCGCCCTCGGCGTCGGTGCCGGCAACGTCCCGGCCTTCATCGAGAAGACGGCCAAGCTCAAGCGCGCCGTGAACGACGTCGTGCTCTCCAAGGCCTTCGACTACGGCATGATCTGCGCTTCGGAGCAGGCCGTCATCATCGAAGAGCCCCTCTACAACGAGGCCATGGTGGAATTCAAGCGCCTCCACGCCTACCTCGTGACCCCCGCCGAGAAGCTGCTCCTCGAAGACTTCATCTTCGGCGTCCAGGCCAACTCGACCAACTGCGGCGAGGCCAAGTTGAACGCCGCAGTCGTCGGCAAGTCGCCGGTCTGGATTGCCCAGCAGGCCGGATTCACGGTTCCCGAAGACACCTCGATCATCATGGTCGAGGTCAGCGGAGTCGGACCGCACGAGCCGATGACCCGCGAAAAGCTCGCGCCGGTTCTCGCCGTGCTGCACGCCAAGGACGCGGAAGAGGGCATCTCGCTCTCCGAGCAGATGGTTGAATTCGACGGCCTCGGCCACTCGGGCTCAATCCACAGCGAGGACCCGGCGATCATCGAGCAGTTCGGAATCCGCGTCAAGGCGGTCCGGATCATCACGAACGCACCGAGCTCGCTCGGTGGCATCGGCGACATCTACAACGCCTTCATCCCGTCGCTCACGCTCGGCTGTGGTTCGTACGGGCACAACTCCGTCTCGAACAACGTCTCGGCGATCAACCTCATCAACGTCAAGCGCATCGGCAGAAGGAACAACAACTTGCAGTGGTTCAAGGTTCCCGCGAAGACCTACTTCGAGCCGAACGCCATCCGTTACCTGTCGGACATGCGCAACGTGGAGCGCGTCACCATCGTGACCGACGCCACCATGACCAAGCTCGGCTTCGTCGACAAGATCCTTGACGTGCTCAACCGTCGCGAGAACCGCGTCTCCCTGCAGATCATCGACAACGTGCTCCCGGAGCCGACCGTCGCCGCCGTCACCAAGGGCGCAGAGGAAATGCGCGCCTTCAAGCCGGACACGATCATCGCCCTCGGCGGAGGTTCGCCGATGGACGCCGCCAAGGTGATGTGGCTGCTGTACGAACACCCCGAAATCGAATTCTCGGACATGAAGGAAAAGTTCTTCGACGTGCGCAAGCGCGCGTTCAAGTTCCCCGACCTGGGCGAACTGGCCAAGCTCGTCTGCATCCCGACTACCTCGGGTACCGGTTCTGAAATGACCCCCTTCGCCGTGATCACGGACGAGGTCAGCGGAGTGAAGTACCCGCTCGCCGACTACGCGCTCCTGCCGACCGTCGCCATCATCGACCCGTCGCTCACCGCAGCGATGCCGTCGTTCCTGGTCGCCGACTCGGGCTTCGACGCTCTGACGCACGCGACCGAGGCTTACGTCTCCGTCTACGCGAACGACTTCACCGACGGCCTGTGCCTGCACGCGATCAAGCTCATCTTCGAGAACATCGTCACGAGCGCCACCGGCACCTCGAACAGCACGGATGCCGCCGTGATCAAGTCGCGCGAGAAGATGCACAACGCCTCCTCGATCGCCGGTATGGCGTTCGGTAACGCGTTCCTGGGTATTTGCCACGCGATGGCTCACGTCACCGGTGCGCAGCTCCACCTCATCCACGGTCGGGTGAACGCAACGTACCTGCCGCACGTGATCCGTTACAACGGTCTCATCCCGACGAAGCTGACCAGCTGGCCCAAGTACGAGAGCTACATTGCTCCCGAGCGTTTCCAGCAGATCGCCAAGCACCTCGGCCTCCCGGCCTCGACGCCTGAAGAGGGCATCGAGTCCTACGCCCAGGCCGTCGAGAAGCTGCGCGACCAGGTCGGCATCAAGCCCTCCTTCCAGGCTCAGGGCGTCGATGAGCAGGACTTCATCGGTCGCCTCGATGCCCTCGCGATGGGCGCCTACGGCGACCAGTGTGCACCCGCCAACCCGCGGATGCCCATGCTCGCGGACATGAAGACGATCATGGAAGCCGCGTACTACGGCACCTCGTTCAACGAGGTCCGCGCCAACCGCGCGGCCGTCGCCGCCGCACCGGAGGAATCGAAGAAGCCGGCCCGCAAGGCAGGCAAGTAGTCTTCACCGCCTGATCGCACCACAAAGAACGGCCCCGCACCTGAACAGGTGCGGGGCCGTTCTTTAGGTGGCGTGTGCCGCCAGAGGATCAGTGCCAGCGGATCAGAGCTGGCGGATCAGAGCTGGCGGATCAGAGCTGGCGGATCGAGCCAGCGGGCCGCGATCGGGGTCTCCCCCGTGCTCGAGGTGACTCCGGCCGACCCTCGACCGGAGGCCCAGGCCGTCAGGTCGACCAGGGTGCCCGACACGATTTCGGGAGCGGCGGCATCCGTCGGGCCCATGCCTGTCGGGAGCATATCCGCCGGGCCTACCGACGAGTCCGGGGCATCGGTCACGACCAGGCGCCGGTTCGCGTCCTCGCCCCGGCCGGCCCACGTGCGCTGGATGTCGCCGAGCAGGCGGTTGAGGACGGCTGCGGGCACATCACGGAACGAGCCTCCCTCGTTCAGGTCGACCGCGTGCACCCACAATTCGCGGGTGCGCATCCAGACCGTGTCCGAGACCAGGATCATGGCCCCCTGGCCGTTACGCACCGGGTACATCCGGCGATCCTTCGGCAGATCCCGCCAGGCCCGCTCGAGGAGGCCCGCCGACTCGCTGAAGGAGACACAGAGTTCATCGGGGCGGAGCTTGCTGTCCTTCTCAATCTCATCGTTCCGCACGTCTGCGGACGCGTACATCACGGTCTCGACGCCGGTCTCGGCCCAGAGCAGTAATCGGGTCATGGCGCGGGCGTTGGATGCCAGGTGCGCGACGACATGGCGCCTCGACCAGCCCGGAAGCAGCGAGTCGCCATCGAGTTCTGCGTCGGTGAGCCGGCCCAGTATGCGGGCTACGGCGGCCGTGCCGTGCCCGGCGAGCTGCAACTGCGCCCCCCAGCCGGAGATCTCGGCCGAATCGTGTACTGCGCCCATGGGACTCCCATCGGTGGTGCGATGCTGTGCTATCCACGATAAGCGAGCCCGCATCGGCACCCAAGTCGTGTTCGGCCAGGTCGAGGTTCCCCAACGACCAGGCCAGACGAACGCATATCTCAGGCCGCGGCACCACGCCTCCCCGCGGGACGGCGAACCAATTCGACGGAGATTTTTTCGAAAGAGCCTGATTTTCGTCTATTTCAGTGTTTATATGCCCGATTCGGTGAAAATCTCCGTCGAATTGGTTAGGGGCGCGGGCGCTCCAGCTCGTGCGCCAGCGCCTCGAGTTCGGCGCCGCCGGCCATCAGCGCGGTCATCTCCTCGATCGTGATCTCGCTCTTCAGGAACGCGCCCAGGCTCGTGCCGCGGTTCAGCAGCAGGAAACGGTCCCCCACGGGGTACGCATGGTGCGGGTTGTGGGTGATGAAGACAACGCCGAGGCCGCGGTCCCTGGCCCGGGCGATATAGGTGAGAACGACGCCGGCCTGTTTCACGCCCAGGGCGGAGGTGGGCTCGTCCAGGATCACGACTTTCGCCCCGAAATACACGGCACGCGCGATCGCCACGGACTGCCGCTCACCGCCGGAGAGGGTGCCGATCGGCTGGTCGACGTCGCGCAGCTCGATCCCCATCCGGGCCAGTTCGAGCCTGGTGACCTCACGCATCCGCGCTGCGTCGAGACGCCGGAACGGGCCACGTCCGCGCGTCAGCTCCGACCCGAGGAAGAAATTGCGCCACACCGGCATCAGGGGCACCACGCCGAGATCCTGGTACACGGTCGCGATGCCGAGGTCGAGTGCCTCACGGGGGTTGCGGAACGTGCGGGCCTCACCGTAGGCGAGCAGGGTGCCCTCCGAGTGCGGGTGGGCACCGGACAGGATCTTGATCAGCGTCGATTTTCCCGCGCCGTTGTCGCCCAGCACGCACAAGACCTCCCCGGCGCCGACCGACGCCGAGACGCCCTGCAGGGCCTGCACCGTTCCGTAGGACTTGCCGATGTCCTTCACCTCGAGGAGCGCGCTCACGAGCGGACTCCGGTCTGCTTGCGAACGTACAGGTTCACCAGCACGGCGAGCAGCAGCATCCCGCCGAGGAATGCCTTGAGCCAGTTGTTGTCCCACTGGGCGAACACGATGCCCTGCAGTGTCATGCCGTAGATCAGGGCGCCCAGGGCCGCCCCGATGGCCGACCCGTAGCCGCCGGTGAGCAGGCAGCCGCCGACGACGGCGCAGATGATGTAGATGAACTCCTGGCCGATCCCGGTCGTGGCCTGAACGGTCGACACGTCGAAGAGCTGCAGCATGCCCACCAGCCAGGCGGCGCCGGCGGTGGTCATGAAGAGCCCCAGCTTGACCTTGAGCACCGGCACGCCGGCCTGGCGCGAACTCGTGGCCTGGCCGCCGACGGCGAAGATCCAGTTGCCGCCCCTCGTGCGCAGCAGGACCCAGGTCGCCAGCAGTGTTAGGGCCATCCACCAGACGATCGAAATCTTGACGTCCATGCCCAGGAAGGCGAAGGACGACCCGAAGAAGACCCTGACCTGGTCGAAACCGGGGACCGAGCCCATGCCCTGGATCGCGACGGTGCCCGTCACGAGCTTCGTCACGGCAAGGTTGCACCCCTGCAGGATGAAGAACGTGGCCAGGGTCACGATGAAGCTCGGCAGGCCGGTCTTCATGACGATGAAGGCGTTTGCGGCACCGATCAGGAGCGCCACCGCCAGGGCCAGGGCCATCGCCAGCCAGATGTTGACGCCCCACTCGGTGGTGAGCACGCCGACGATCAGACCGGCGGTCCCCGTCATCGCACCGGCGGACAGGTCGAACTCGCCGCCGATCATCAGCAGTGCCACGGCTACGGCCATGATGCCGAACAGCGACGCGGAGTACAGCCAGGTCGAGATGCCGGCCGGCGACAGAAAAGTCGGCGTCGATACCGAGAAGAAGGTGAAGACCGCGAGGGCCGCCACTGCGGCACCGACTTCGGGCCGGCGCAGCAGCGTCACGAGCGGATGCTGCCGCTTTCGCCGTTCGTTCGTCGCCGCGACTGCGGTGAGGGTCATCTGGTGCCGTTCTTCGCGAACCTGGCCACCTGCGCCGCGTTCTCCTTCGTGACGAAGCCCGGGCCGGAATACACGGGCAGGCCGCCGCCGACGACGTCACCGTTGCGCTTCTGCAGGGTGAGGAACATCACGGGCAGGTAGCCCTGCGAATAGGGCTGCTGGTCGACCGCGAACAGCATCTTGTCGTCGAGGATCAGCCGGGTGACATCGGCGGACACGTCGAATGTGGCCAGCGCGGCGGTGCTCTTGGCTTCGTCGATCGCCTGGCTCGCGGCCACGGCCACCCCGGTCTGCAGGGTCAGGACACCGTCGATCGTTGGGTCGGCCAGGAGTTTGCTCTTGATGGTGTTCTGGGCATCCGCGAGGTTCGCGATGTCGACCTGCACGTTGCTGACGGTTCCGCCGAGCGTGTCAGCCGCGCCCCGGCAGCGCTCTTCGAGCCCCGAGTTGCCGGCCTCGTGGATGACGCAGATCACGTTCTTGAGATCGGCCTTCTTCAGCTGTTCGCCGGCGCCCTGGCCCGCGATGAACTCGCTCTGGCCGACGTGGGTCTGCGCCCCGAACTCCAGGGACCTCTCCAGGCCGGAGTTGATGGTGATCACCGGGATCCCGGCGGCAACGGCCTTCTCGACGGCGCTCTTCACGCCGTCCGGGTTGGCCATGGAGACGATCAGCCCGTCGGGCTTGGCCGCGATGGCCGCCTCGATCAGCTGGCTCTGCTTGACCGGGTCACCGTCGCCTTGATAGGTGACGGTCGCTCCGAGGTCTGTGCCGGCCTGCTCCGCACCGCTCTTCACGACGTCCCAGAAAGAGTCACCCGGGGTCCCGTGGGTGACCACGGCGATGGTGGTCTTCTCCCCCGACGCCGATCCCGCGTCGTTCGGGGCTGTGCCCGTGACGGAACATCCCGCGAGTGCCAGCGGCACGACACACAGAGCGGCGAACAGGGTGATCTTGAGCTTCATGTCTGAAATTTCCCGACTGTCGAGCGGTGGCCTGAAACAGGCGGAGGTTCGCCGTCGACCTGGTGCATTACGAACTTACTGGACGATGAAAGCAGAAAAGCCCCCGGAACCGTGAGGTTCCGGGGGCTGGTGGTTGCGGGGGCAGGATTTGAACCTACGACCTCTGGGTTATGAGCCCAGCGAGCTACCGAACTGCTCCACCCCGCGTTACAAGATTTAACTTACCACAGCCTCGGGCAGGTCCGGTTCCTCGTCTCAGCCGTGGTGCCGGCGTTCGAGCGCAGCGCCCTCCACATCGACGTTCGGCATGATTCGGTCGAGCCAGCGCGGGAGCCACCACGCCGACCGGCCCAGCAGGTGCATCAGGGCCGGCATCAGCAGCATCCGCACCAGGAAAGCGTCGATGAGCACTCCCAGCTCCAGCCCGAAACCGATCGAGCGGATCATCGTCGACTCGGAGAAGACGAAGCCGCCGAAGACCGAGTCCATGATGAGCCCGGCAGCCGTGACCACCGAACGGCCGGCACGGAAGCCCCGGGCGACCGCGAGGCGGGCCGACGCACCGTGCACGTAGGCCTCGCGCATTCCGGGGGCCAGGAACAGCTGGTAGTCCATCGCCAGGCCGAAGAGAACACCGACGAGGATCACCGGCAGGAAGCTCAGGATCGGACCGGTGTGGACGCCGAGAACGTCCGAGAACCAGCCCCACTGGAAGACCGCGACTGTCGCGCCGTAGGTGGCGAACAACGACAGGATGAACCCGCCCGTCGCGATCACAGGCACCAGGATCGAGCGGAACACGAGGATCATGATCAGCAGGGACAGACCGACGACCACCGCGAGGTAGGTCGGAAGCACATCCGCGAGGTTCTCGGAGATGTCGATGTTGATGGCCGCCTGCCCCGCGACGCCGAGCGTGATGTCGCCGTCGACGGGCGGCATCGAGCGGATGTCCCGCACGAGCTGCTCGGTCGACTCACTGTTCGGTCCCGCGGCGGGCACGACCTGGAAGGCCGCGAGCCTTTTGTCCTTTGAAACGACGATCGGAGCGACCCCGACCACGTCGTTCTGCTCGGCGAGCGTGCGCGCGACGGTGACCTGGGCCTCGAGCTCCCGCGCGTCGTCGAGTCCCTCCGGCAGCGTGGCCGTGACGAGCAGCGGGCCGGTGGCTCCGGCCCCGAAGCTTTCCTCGGTGGCCATGAATGCCCGGTACGAGGCCGAGTCGACCGGCTCGGCCGAGCCGTCGGGCAGGCCGACCCGCATCGAGAGGGAGGGGATTGCGACGATCAGCAGGACCGCGCACGTTGCCAGCACGGTGACGACGGCGCGCCAGGTCCGCATCGGCTTCGCCCTGATGTCTTCGTGGTGCTCTTCACCGATGCGGGCGCGAGCGCGGCGGCCGAGCACGCGCTCACCGAGCAGTCCGAGGATCGCGGGGGTGAGGCTGATCGCGATGATCACGGCGACGGCCACGGCCACGGCGCCGACGGTGCCCATCAGGCCGAGGAAGGGAACGCCGGTGACGTTCAGGGCGAGCAGTGCCACGATGACCGTGGTCCCCGCGAAGACCACCGCATTACCGGCGGTGCCGTTCGCCAGTCCGATCGATTCACGCGGCTCGGCGCCCTGCAGCAGCTGCTTGCGGTGCCGATTGATCACGAAGAGGGAATAGTCGATGCCGACCGCGAGCCCGAGCATGACTCCGAGGAACGGGGTGACCGAGGCCATCGGCACGACCCCGGAGAACGCGAGCGCGCCGAGGGAGGCGATCGCGACGCCCACCAGCGCCGTGACGAGCGGCAGGGCTGCGGCGACCACCGAGCCGAGCATGACGAGCAGGATGATCCCCGCGAACTCGACGCCCACGATTTCACCGACGCCGATGAGCTGGGGAACGCTCTGCGCGATATCGGAGGAGAACGAGACCCGGGTGCCGTCGATCGGTTCGGAGTCGAAGTAGTCGATGACGGCCTGCTTGGACGTCTCCTCCAGCTTCAGGCGGGGTTCGGAGAACGCGACGTTCACGAGGGCGGCCGCGCCGTCCGCCGAAACCACGCGGATGCCCTCGGAGAGGTCAAGCAGCACGGCGCCGCGTTCGATCTTCTCCGTCTGAAGTTGGAGCTCCGCGCGCGAGGCATCGAGTGTGGCCTGCTGATCGTCCAGCTGCGGCACCCCGGCGCCGAGCTGCGCCTGCTGTGTCTCCAACGCGGACAGCTGTTCGGCGGGCAGGTTCGGCTGCTTCAAGGCCTGGTCAAGCTGGGTCTGCGCCGCGGCGAGCTGAGCGCGGGCAGCATCGAGCTGGGCCTGCCCTGCATCGAGCTGGGCGCGCCCGGCGCCGAGCTGGCTGCGCCCGTCGGCGATTTGCTGCACCCGGTCGGCCCGCTGCTGCTCGGCCTCGAACGGGTCGATGACGTCGGCGACGTCCGGCAGGTCGCCGCCGCCGGCGACGAGGGCGCTGATCTGCTCACGTTGCTCGCTGCTGAGCGCCGAGCCGTCCGTCGTCTCGAAGACCACGGTGCCGGACGCGCCGGCGAACTCGGGAAGCTGCTTCTCGAGCGCATCGATCACGGCGCCGGACGCGGTGCCGGGGACAAAAAAACCGGCCCAGCATTTCTGCTGGACCGGCATTTTTCTTGCGCTGGTTGCGGGGGCAGGATTTGAACCTACGACCTCTGGGTTATGAGCCCAGCGAGCTACCGAACTGCTCCACCCCGCGCTACAAGATCCAGTTTACCACAGCCTCGCAAGCGGTCGGACCACACCAGGGGTTCCAACGGATGCGCCGAGCGGGTGGTGCGCCGTTCCGCTCGTGGCAGGCCACGAGCGGAACGGCGCACCACCCGCTCTCGTACTACTGGCCGAGCAGCGTCAGCATCTGGCCGATCGCGTCGTTCAGCTTCTTGTCCGCCACCCCGTAGGCCGTGAAGTCACCGACGGCCAGCGCCGCCTGCTTGTCGGTCATGGCCAGCTTGGCCTCCGCGAGGAGGGACCGGAGCCGGGCATCCTTCACCGGGTCTCCGGTCGAGGTCGACGGGGTGGTGCCGGTCGTCGGGGTCTCACCCGTCGTCGGCGGCACCGAGGTGTCGCCGGCGTTCGCGCCGGACTCGCCACCGAACAGCACGTTCAGGGCCTTGTCGAGCGTGTCCTCGAACGCGATCTGGTCTCCGAACGCGACGAGCACCTTCTGCAACAGCGGGTAGCTGGTCTCACCCGTCGACTGCACGTAGACGGGCTGCACGTAGAGCAGACCTCCACCGACGGGCAGGGTGAGCAGGTTTCCGTTGAGCACCTTCGACTGGCCCTGCTTCAGCAGGTTCAGTTGGGTGGAGACGGTCGGGTCGGCGTTGAACTTGGCCTGAACCTGACCCGGGCCCGGCACGGTGACGTCCTTCGGCAGCGTGAGCAGCCTCATCTTGCCGTAGCCGTCCGCTCGCTGACCGTCCTTGGCCCCGGCATCCGCATCGACTGCCAGATAGCCGGTGAGCACGTTTCGGCTGGTCGCACCGCTCGCGTCGGGAATGAACGTCGAGTAGAGCGAGAACGACGGCGCATCAGAGCCCGGGACCTGCATGGTGAGGTAGTACGGCGGCTGAAGGGTCGTGTTCGTCGACGGGGACACCGGGTCGTTCGGGGTGGTCCATGCGTCGTCGACCGAGTAGAAGGACCCGGGGTCGGTGACGTGGTACTTGCCCAGGACCTTGCGCTGCACCTTGAACATGTCAGCCGGGTAGCGCACGTGGCTCATCAGTTCGCCGCTCATCTGGCTCATCGGCTTGATCGTGGCCGGGAAGATCTTCTGCCACGTCTTCAGAAGCGGATCTTCTTTGTCCCAGGCGTACAGGGTGACCGAGCCGTCGTAAGCGTCGACCGTGGCCTTGACCGAGTTGCGCATGTAGTTGATCTTGTCCAGGGCGAACGGCTGGGGCGGTGTTTCCGTGTCCGCGATCGCGTCGCTCAGACCCACCGAGGTGGAGTACGGGTAGCTGGCCGAGGTCGTGTAGCCGTCGACGATCCACTTGACCTTGCCGTCGACGATCGACGGGTAGGCGTCGGAGTCGAGGGTGAGGTACGGGGCGACTTTCTGCACCCGCGTGACCGGGTCGCGGTCGTAGAGGATCTGCGACTTCTCGTTCACGTCGTTGGCGAGGAAGATCTGCTCCGACTGGAACTTGAGAGCGTAGATCAGTTTGTTGAACGCGTTGTCGAGCTTCGGCCCGCCGTCACCGGTGAAGGTCGTGTAGGTCTGTTGGGCGCCCTCCGTGCCCGACGGGTAGTCCAGCTCGACCGGCTTGCTGCCCTCGGGCGCTCCGACGATGGAATAGGGAGCGGACGTCTCACCGAAGTAGATCCGCGGTTCATACTCGGGCAGTGAACCCTTGGTGGGGATGCCTGACTCGAGGAAGACCGGCTGGCCGTCGGCCGAACGCTGGTTGCCGTAGGCCGCGACGACCCCGTAGCCGTGCGTGTACACGACGGTGGAGTTGACCCAGGTGTTGCCGGCGTTCAGCCCGGACAATTTGAGGTCACGCACGGTGACCACGGTGTCCTGGGATTTCCCGTCGATCGTGTAGCGGTCCACGTCGAGGTTCTGCGGGAACTGGTAGTACTGCTTGAACTGCTCCAGCTGGGAGAACGCGTCGCTGACCAGGGCCGGGTCGAGGATGCGGATGTTCGCGGTCGTCTCCGCGTCGGAGCGGAGGGCGCCCGGCTCGGCCGTCGTGGTCGCGTTGTAGGGCACCTCCTTCACATCGGCCAGATCGTACGCATCCCGGGTGAGGTCGATGTTGCGCTGGATGTACTCACGCTCGAGCGTCTTGGCGCTCGGGTCGACCTGGAAGCGCTGCACGACCCACGGGTACAGGGAGCCGAGCAGAAGGCTGCTCACGATCAGCAGCGCGGTTCCGATCACCGGCAGACGCCAGCGGCCGATGACGGCCGTGACGAGGAACAGGATGGCGACGACGGCCGCGATGCCGGCCAGGATGGCCCGCCCGGGGATGGTGGCGTTGACGTCCGTGTAGCCGGCGCCGGTGATCAGGTCGTTCGTGTTGGTGAGCGTGGAGTACTGGTCCAGCCAGATACTCGCGGCCTGCAGCAGGAGGTAGACGCTGGCCGTGACCGCGATCTGGATGCGGGCAGCCTTGGAGACGAGCACATCGCGCCCGCTCACCCGGATCGAACCGTACAGGTAACTCGTGGCCGCCGCGACCAGGGTCGCGATGAGAACCACGGCCGAGGCGAAGCCGAGAACGGCCTGGAAGAAGGGCAGGTCGAACATGTAGAAGGAGACGTCGAATTTGAACTGGGGGTCGACCCGGCCGGTATCCGTGCGGTTCAGCCACATCAGCACGACCTGCCAGCGGGTCGCGGCGGCGACGCCGGCGAAGAGGCCGAGTAGGGCGGGGATGCCGTACATGGCCAGTCGGCGCAGCGGCTCGATGACCTGCTGGTAGCGGTCGAGCTGCGAGTTGAGCTTCGCGTACACGGGTCGGAACCGGTAGGCGATCTGGATGCTCACCCACACCGGCACGGCCATCGCCACGAAGCCGACGAGGAACAAAACGGCCCCGGCGATCCACTGCGTGGTCAGAACGCTGAGGAACCCGAGCTGGTCGAACCAGAGGACGTCGGCGTAGAACCCGGCGAACACGAAAAAGGCGATCACCAGCCCCGCGATGATCGCTGCCGTGATGGCAAGCGGAGCGCGACTCCGCTGGGGACTGCGTCCGGATGATTGTGACGTCACGAATTGGCCTCTTGATCTCGAAATCGGCGGTCAACCTTCATCTTAGACAGGCCCGCCGAACGAATACCCCACGTTCGCTGGGGGCTCACTCAACGTTCGCTGCTGCTAGGCGGCCGGGCACTGCGGCAGGGCTCCGGCGCCCTTTCCCGTGCGGATGGCGTCCAGCGCGGCCAGTGCGTCGTCGAGGGCGTCGACCGAGAAGACCGTCAGGCCGTCCGGAACATGCCCGGTGACCTCGTCGCAGTTGTCCTTGGGCGCCAGGAACCATTCCGCACCGGCCTCGCGCGCGCCGGTGAGCTTCTGCCGGATGCCGCCGATCGGCCCGACCTCACCGGCCTGATTGATCGTTCCGGTGCCCGCGACATCCGCCCCGCCCTGGATGGCGCCGGGGGTGAGCTTGTCGATGATGCCGAGAGCGAACATCATGCCCGCGCTGGGCCCGCCGACCTGGTCGAGCTGGATCTTCACGTCGAACGGGAACTCGTACTTGCTGGTCACGTTGATGCCGACCACCACGGCGTCGCCCGAGGCGATCGGGGTGACCCGCACGGTCAGGGTCTTGCCGTCGCGGAGGACGCCGATGGCGGCCGGGGCGTCCACCCCGTTGGCGGCCAGCGCGGAACGCAGCGCCGTGATGTCGGCCACGGCGGCGCCGTTCACCGAGACGACCTGGTCGCCGGTCATGATCAGGCCCGCGGCCGGGGAGTCTTTGGGCAACGACGCGACCTGGAGGATCGTCGGATAGTCGTAGCCGAGGTTGGTCAGCGCCGCGGCGATCGCATCCTGCTGCGAGTTCACCATCAGCGCCTGGTTCTCGTCTTCGCGTTCCTTTGTGGAGACGTCGGCCGGGAATGCGGCGTCGATCGGGATGACGGCCTGGGTCGGGTCCAGCCACGCCGCCGCGACCGTCAGCCAGCTCGGCCGGTTTTCGGGGTTGCCAACCAGCGAAACCGTCAGCAGGTCGAGTTGGCCCTCCGTCGGGTACACGGTCTCGTCCGGGATCGTGATCAGCGGAACGTCTTTGCCATTCTGCTCGGCCGTTCCGATGGTGTTGTAGACCGGGCCGGGCTTCTCGATCACGTACGGGGACGGCGTGATGGCCAGGATCAGGCCGATGGCCAGCGCAACGGAGATCGCCACCCAGCCCACCTTTCCGGCACGGTGAGACCGACCGGCCGGCAGCGACGAGTCTTCGGTGAAGAGGGCCACCGGGCTCCTTCCAGATCTGCGCTCGATGTTTGCGCTCGATGTTCGCGACAGGCGCACACCGGTTTTCCAGCGTAGGACATTTCCCAGTCCCCGCCATGAATCTCCGGCTAGCGTAGAGGCACGTGACTGAGAGGTGCCTGAAGTGGCTGACGACGACTCACGACCCGACGAGGGTCACAATCCTGAAGATGAGTTTCGGGACATGCTTCGCGACATCCTGTCCGGGAAGTCGTCCATCGACCCGAGCCAGCTGGCCGGGGCCGCCGGCCTTCCCAGCGACCCGGTGAGTATCGCGGCGCTGATGAACCAGCTCCAGGGCGCCCTGCGCAACTCCGGGGACGGTGCCATGAACTGGGACGCCGCACTCAGCCAGGGCCAGGAGCGCGCCGCCAACGGGCAACTCGCCGTCACCGATGAGCAGCGCACCGCCCTCGACCAGGCCTTCCACATCGCCGCGCTATGGCTGGACGAGGTGATCTCGGTCGCCGAGCTCACCACTCCCCCGAAGTTGATGACCCGCAAGGAGTGGGTCACCGCGACGATGCCGCTCTGGACCCAGCTCGCCGAACCGGTGGCCACCAGCATCTCCGATTCGCTGACCCGGGTTCTGACTGAGCAGGCTCCCGAGGAACTCAAGGGCATGATGGCCGGCGCGAGCCAGGTCATGCGCAGCATCGGCGGCACCCTGTTCGCCATGCAGCTCGGTCAGGTCGTCGGGCAGCTCTCCAGCGAGGTCGTCTCCGGCGGCGACGTCGGCATCCCGCTGCTCAGTGACCAGCAGGCCGCCCTGCTGCCCCAGAACGTCGCCATTTTCGGCGAGGGACTTGACGTTCCGGACGACCAGGTACAGATCTACCTGGCCGTGCGCGAGCTCGCCCACGCCCGGCTGTTCCGGCACTCGCGGTGGCTGCGCCTGCACCTGATCAGCTCAATCACCGACTTCGCCCGCGGAATCCACATCGACTCCGGCCGGCTCGAGGAACTCGCCGACGGCTTCGACCCCTCCAATCCGGAGGAACTGCGCGAAGCCATGGTCAACGGTTCGCTGATCCCGCCGAAGAGCGAGTCCCAGCTGGCCGCGCTGGCCCGGCTGGAGACGATGCTCGCCCTGATCGAGGGCTGGGTCGACGTCGTCACGCTCGAGGCCACCAGCCGCCTCCCCCGGGCCGATGCCATCGCCGAGACCGTGAAGCGCCGCCGTGCATCCGGCGGGCCGGCCGAGTCCGCGTTCGCCACCCTGGTCGGGCTGGAGCTGCGCCCGCGCCGTCTGCGCGAGGCCGCCGCCATGTGGCAGGCCGTGACGGATGCCGTGGGCAACGACAAGCGCGACGAGCTGTGGGCGCACCCCGACCTGCTGCCCACGTCGGCCGACCTGGACGCCCCTCAGGCCCTCGTGGCCCGGCTGACCAGCTCGGCGGCCGGCGCCGAACCGGTGCTGGACGAAGTGGACCAGGCCCTCGAGGACCTGCTGCGCGACGACGGCACCGAGCGCCCGCACGAGGAATAGTCGCGCGCTGCCGGGCCCGCACGGAACAACCCACGCTGCCCCCACGGGCGACACTCGCGCGGCCCTGACGAATTCGACGGAGATTTTAGGGTTTTGACGCCCTGCAGGCGCTTTTTTGGCCTTTTAGGCCAAAGTCTCCGTCGAATTCGTTAGGCGGGCCAGGGCTGGGGCCGGGCCGGCTGGGTTAGGGCCGGCCCGATCAGGGGCGGCTAGATCAGGCCCTTGGTGTGCCAGATCGTCTTCGTCTCCGTGAACGCCACGATGCGGTCGAGCGAGGGGCTCGCGGCATCCGGACCATTCTCGGGCTGCAGCACCCGGGTGAGCGTCTCGGCCGCGTCGATCTGGAGGTTGATCCAGTCGAGGTCACCGGCCCCGACGAGGTCGATGGCATTGACGTCCGCGTGGCTGGCCAGCCACGGGGCCATCTCGGCGGGTGAACCGGTGAGGATGTTGACCACGCCGCCGGGAACGTCGCTGGTGGCGAGCACCTCGCCCAGGCTGATGGCCGACAGCGGCATCCGTTCGTTGGCCACCACGACGACCGTGTTGCCCGACACCAGGGCCGGGGCCACGGCGCTGACGAGGCCGAGGAGGGACCCGCCGGTCTGCGGGGCGATGATCGCGACGACACCGGTGGGCTCCGGCACGGAGATGTTGAAGTAGGGACCGGAGACCGGGTTCGCGTTGCCGGCGACCTGCACGTACTTGTCCGCCCAGCCCGCGTACCAGACCCACCGGTCGATGGCCTCGTCGACCTGGGCGGACGCGGCGGCCGCCGAGACGCCCTCCGACTTCACGATCTCGTCGATGAACTGGGCGCGGCGCCCTTCGAGCAGTTCGGCGATCCGGTAAAGCACCTGGCCGCGGTTGTACGCTGTGGCGCCGGCCCAGCCGCCGAGGGCGGAACGGGCGGCGACGACCGCGTCACGGGCATCCT
The DNA here is from genome assembly GCF_004403075.1 of Cryobacterium sp. TMT2-10. Lineage (NCBI taxonomy): Bacteria > Bacillati > Actinomycetota > Actinomycetes > Micrococcales > Microbacteriaceae > Cryobacterium > Cryobacterium sp. TMT2-10. Next base: position 65,821 of record NZ_SOGW01000058.1, read on the forward strand.
TGCGGCTGGCCTGCGCGGCGTTGGCGAGGAACACCCCGTCGTGCGAGCGAACCTCGTAGACCCGGCCGGACTCGCTGCGCGGGAACTTGCCGCCGACGTAGAGCTTGTAGGTCTTGGGAACGGCGAGGCGGGTCACTTTGCGGCCTTCTTTCGTGAAACGGGGGTCTTCGGGTCTGATTCCGTGGCGGCGATGCGAGCGGCCGGAGCGGCATTCACCGTGCGGGCGGCGGCGCGGCTCGCGGCCGGCTTGAGGTACGAGGCGAGGCCGTGGCGACCACCCTCGCGCCCGTAACCGGACTCCTTGTAGCCGCCGAAGGGGCTGGCCGGGTCAAAGCGGTTGAACGTGTTGGCCCAGATCACCCCGGCGCGCAGCTTGTCGGCGACGGCGAGCATGCGGCTGCCCTTCTCGGTCCAGATACCGGCGGAGAGGCCGAAGGGCGTGTTGTTCGCCTTCGCGATCGCCTCGGCCGGGGTGCGGAAGGTGAGCACGGACAGCACCGGGCCGAAGACCTCATCGCGGGCGATGCGGTGGCTGGTGGACACGTTCGTGAAGATGGTCGGCTTGAACCAGAAGCCGTTGTCCGGGAGCACGCAGTCCGGGCTCCAGCGCTCGGCGCCTTCCTGCTCACCGATGTCGGTGAGTTCACGGATGCGCTTCAGCTGCTCGGCGCTGTTGATCGCACCGATATCGGTGTTCTTGTCGAGTGGGTCGCCGAGGCGCAGGGTCGAGAGCCTCGCCTTGAGGCGGTCGATGACGTCGTCGTGAATGCTCTCCTGCACGAGCAGACGGCTGCCGGCGCAGCAGACGTGGCCCTGGTTGAAGAAGATCCCGTTGACGATGCCCTCGATGGCCTGGTCGATCGGCGCGTCGTCGAAGACGATGTTGGCCGCCTTGCCGCCGAGTTCGAGGATGACCTTCTTGTCGGTTCCGGCGACCGAGCGCGCGATGGCCCGGCCGGCTCCGGTAGACCCGGTGAACGCGACCAGGTTCACGTCGGGGTGCCCGACGAGGGCCTGACCGGTCTCCCGGCCGCCGGTGACGATGTTGACCACGCCGGCGGGAAGGTCCGCCTGCTGCAGGATCTCCGCGAACAGGAGCGCGGTCAGGGAGGTCGTCTCGGCCGGCTTGATCACGACGGTGTTGCCGGCAGCGAGGGCCGGCGCGATCTTCCAGGCGAGCATCAGGAGGGGGAAGTTCCAAGGGATGACCTGCGCGGCGACGCCCCGGGACGAGGGGGTGGGGCCGACTCCCGCGTGGTCGAGCTTGTCGGCCCAGCCCGCGTAGTAGAAGAACCAGGCCGCGACCAAGGGAACGTCGACGTCGCGGCTTTCCTTGATCGGTTTGCCGTTGTCGAGCGTCTCGGCCACGGCGAGCTCGCGGGCCCGTTCCTGCACGAGGCGCGCGATGCGGAACAGGTACTTGCCGCGATCGCTGCCGGAGAGCTTGGACCAGGTATGGGCGTAGGCGCGGCGGGCGGCGGCCACGGCGGTGTCGACGTCCGCAGAGTTGGCGTGGGCGATCATCGCGATCTGTTTCTCGGTGGCCGGGTTGATGGTCTGGAACGGCTCACCGCGACCGGCGACGAATTCGCCGTCGATGAAAAGGCCGTAGTCCGAACGCAGGTTCAGCAGGGCCTGGGACTCCGGGGCCGGAGCGTAGTCAAGAAAGCTCATGGGGTGATCCTTTAGTCAATCGTCACGTAGTCGGGTCCGGAGTAGTGTCCGGTGGTCATCTTCTGGCGCTGCATGAGCACGTCGTTGAGCAGGCTGGAGGCCCCGAACCGGAACAGGTGCGGCGTGAGCCACTCCTCGCCCACGGTTTCGGCCACGGTCACGATGTATTTGATGGCGTCCTTGGAGGTGCGGATGCCGCCGGCCGGCTTCACGCCGACTTTGTCGCCGGTGAGGCGGTGCCAGTCGCGCACGACCTCGAGCATGGACAGGGTCACGGGCAGCGTGGCCGCGACGGGGACCTTGCCGGTGGAGGTCTTGATGAAGTCTCCCCCGGCCAGGATGGCCAGCCAGGACGCGCGGCGCACGTTGTCGTACGTGTTGAGCTCCCCGGTTTCGAGGATCACCTTGAGGTGGGCGTAGCTGCCGTCGGCCCGGCGGCAGGTCTCCTTGACGGCGACGATCTCGTCGTAGACCTGGCCGAAGCGTCCGGAGAGGAAGGCGCCGCGGTCGATGACCATGTCGATCTCGTCGGCACCGGCGAGGACCGCGTCGCGCACGTCGGCGAGCTTGATCGCCAGGGACGCGCGACCGCTCGGGAAGGCGGTGGCGACGGCGGCGACGTTCACGCCGGCATCCGTGCCCGCGGAGTGCGCCGACCCGAGGGCCGCCACGGCGTGGGGAACCATGTCGCCGTAGACGCAGACCGCGGCGACGCGGGGGCAGGTCGGGTCGCCGGCGTCGGGGGTGAGCGCCTTGCCGACCAGGGAGCGCACCTTGCCGGGGGTGTCGGCTCCTTCGAGGGTGGTGAGGTCGATCAGGCTGATGATCTTGTCGATCGCCCACTTCTTGGAGCTGGTCTTGATCGAGCGGCTGCCGAGGTCGGCGGCCCGCTGCTCGAGTCCGACGGCGTCGATCCCGGGGATGCCATGCAGGTACCGGCGCAGGTTCGCGTCGGTGGCCTCGCCGCCGATGAGCGCCAGGGCTCGTTGCCCGGTGTTCAGCTGGGCCATAGCCGATGGGCTACTAGTCATGAGTTGTCCTTGCGGTTGGTGTGGTCCGGATGGTCTGGTCTGGTTCGGATGGTCTGGTCGTTCGGGCTCACGCGTGCTCGCCGAGGATGGCGAGGGCGGTGTCTTCGTCGGTGACCAGCACGGTGCACAGCCCGCTGCCGACGACGGCGCGCGCGATGGCGTGCTTGGAGCTGCCGGCGATCACGGCGATCGCCGTTTTCGCGTTGCGCAGCTGTTCGAGCGGGATGCCGACCGTGCGCTCGTCGAGTTCCGGGTCGACGATGTTGCCGTTGCTGTCGATGTAGCGGCCGACGATGTCGCCGACGGCTCCCTTGCGCACGAGTTCGGCCACCTGCTCTTCGGTTAGGTAGCCGCTATCGACCAGGGCCGAGTTCTGGTCTGCCTGGCCGGCGCTGAACAGGTAGGCGGATGCCGACGCCCCCAGCTTGAGGACGGCGCCGACGGAGCGGTCCGCTTCGATCGCCCGTTTGGTCTCCAGGCGTTCGAGGATGGCGGGACTGGGCAGCAGGGTCGCCGCGCCGGACGCTTTGTGCGCCATCGTGACGGCGGTGGCCGCCGCGGTGCCGGCGCGCCGGTTGAGGCTGACGCCGCCGTTGATCTGCACGACGTTGACGCCGTTGGCCCAGCCCTGCTTGAGGTGGAGTGACACCTCGTGCAGGGTGCGGCCCCAGCTGATGCCGAGGGTGCGCGGGACCGGACGCAGACCGGTGAGGTAGTCGGCGGCGGCCTGCGCGGTGCGGGACTGGAGTTCCTCGTCGCCGGAGACGCCCGCGGAGGAGACCACGATCGCATCCGTCAACCCGGTGGCCTCGCGGAGGCGGCGTTCCACGGACAGGCGACGGGCCCGCGGGTGCACGATCTCGATCCGGATGAAGCCGCTGGCCTTGGCCTGGGCGAGCAGCCGGCCCACCTTCCAGCGGGTCAGCCGGAGCACTGTGCCGATCTCGTCTTGCGTCTTGTTCTCTTCGTAGTACAGCTCGGCCGCACGAATTGACAGCAGTTCGTCAGTGTCCGTCACCCTGGTGCTCCATCCGATTTGTCACCAGCCTAAGACTCCCGCAGCCGGTGATCAACACGTGTAGGCAATCTTGCTCATCTGAGCAGGCACGGTGCCGGGGCGCACGCGGCGAGCGATCTAGGCTGGGGCGCATGGCAGATCTCTCGAAGTACCTCCCGCTAAGCCAACGGCCGGTCGGTGACGAATCCAGGGTCTCCTCTGACTGGGGCCCGCAGATCGCCGCCACCCTCCTCGCCACCGCCGATCTGCTGGACGGACTCAGCCCCGAGCAGTGGGAGGCGCCGAGCCTCTGCGCGGACTGGCGCGTGCGCGATGTCGCCGGTCACCTCGTCTGGCGGTTGGGAAGCTCAAACCGCGAGCTGCTGCGGAGCGCCGGCCGGGCCTGGCTGGCGGGCCGTTTCCTCAACCCGAACCGGGCGATCGACGCCGTCAGCCGTGCCGCCGCCCTGACCGAACCCTCCGAGCTGATCGCGAGCCTGCGCCGGATCGCGGCAGACCGCACGGCCGGGATCGGCCGGCAGGGAGTCACCGAGCTCACCGAGGCCGTCGTGCACGGCTTCGATCTGGCGCACCCTCTCGGCCTCGCCCTGACGGTCGACCCGACCGCGGCCGGAGCGGTCGCCCTCGGCCGCGCCCAGCGTGCCTCCACCCCGGTCAAGGCGGTCCTGCGCCGCCGCACCCTGGTGGCGTCGGATGCGCTCTGGCGCGTCGGCCGAGGCCCGGATTACCGGAGCACGGCCGAAGACATCGTGCTCTTCCTGTTCGGCCGCGCCGGGCTCACACCGGCGCCTCCGGCGGCTCCGACCGTTCCCGAAGACCTCACCGACCCGGTCTGAGCCTTCTCGGACCCGGTGCGGGCTGCGTCAGACGAGGATTCCGCGTGCCCGTTCCACGTCGTCGCGCATCTGCACGATCAGCGGGTCAACGCCGGTGAAGGCGACCATGCCGCGAATGCGGTCCACGAACGACACCTCCACCACATGGCCGTACAGATCGATGTCGCGGTCGAGCACGTGGGCTTCGACCTGCTTCTGGGGCACACCGTCGAAGGTCGGGTTGTTGCCCACCGAGATCGCGGCCGGGTAACGGATGCCGGCATCCGTCAGCCAGCCCGCGTAGACGCCGTCCGCGGGGATGAGCCCCTCAGAGTGCGGTGACAGGTTGGCGGTCGGGAAGCCGAGTTCGCGCCCCCGCTTCGCACCGTGCACGACCTCACCGCGAACGGTCGGCACGTGCCCGAGCAGAACGGACGCCGCTCGGACGTCGCCCTGCGCGAGCAGTTCCCGGATCCAGGTCGAGGACACCCGGCGGCTTCGGTCGGGCATCACGTCCTCGATCAGGCGCACGGCGAAACCGAACCTGTCCCCCAGCTGCTGCAACAGGGCCACGTCGCCGACGCCGCCGGCGCCGAAGCGGAAGTCCCGGCCGACGAGCACCGAGCGCGCGTGGAGTCCGCGCACGAGGATGCGCTCGATGAAATCCTCCGGCGGCAGGCCGGCCAGCGCCTGGTTGAACTCGAGCACGAGGGAGGCGTCGACCCCGGTTTCGGCCAGCAGGGCGAGTTTCTGTTCGGTGCTGATCAGGGCCTGCGGACAGGCATCCGGCTTGAGCAGGGACAACGGATGCCGGTCGAACGTGACCACGACGGAAGCCAGGCCCGCCTGCTCGGCCGCTGACTTCAGCTCGGCGACGACCGCGCGATGTCCGGCGTGCACGCCGTCGAATTTGCCGATGCTGACGGCGGAGGCCGGCCAGTCCTCGGGGATGGCGGCGACGCCGCGCATGATCTTCATGAGCGGACTTTGCCGCGTCGGGCGAGCCACCACATGCCCAGGATCGGAAGCACGAGCGGCACGAATCCGTAGCCGCGACCGAAGAACGACCACACCGTCTTGTGCGCGAACAGCTCCGGATCGACCACGCTGAGGGTGCCGACCACGAGCACTCCGACGAGCTCGAAGCCGATCGTGATCCACGCCACGCGTCGCCAGGGCCCGTCGCTCTTGATCAGGGCGATCGTGGCGACGATGTAGACGACCGCGGCCAGGGCCGAGAGGGAGTACGCCAGCGGGGCCGGGCCGAACTCCTCGGGGTCGAAGATCTGCACGAACGAGCGTCCGGTGGCCGCCAGCGCGAGCAGGCCGTAGACGGCGATCAGCACCCGGCCGATGCCGGTCACCCGGGTCGGTCGAACGGGCTCGGCGGTCGTCGCTGCGTCGTTGCTCTGTGGGGCGGTCATGGCGTTTTCATTATCGCAGCATCCGTTGGAACCGAGATCACAGCCCCTGCACCGTCCAGATCTGCCACATCCGGTAGACCATCACTGCGACGGCCAGGCAGGATGCGCCGACGATGACCGTGCTCCAGCGGCTGCGTTCGATCAGCGCCCAGACCACGGCGGCGACGGGCACCAGGATGGCGCTGATCAGGTAGGTGTAGAACTCGAGCACGCTGCCGCTGGCGTTGTTCCCCGTAAAGGGGGCAACGATGGCCACCACCAGCTGGGCGATCAGCAGCAGTTCCACCAGCGCCGTGGCGCCCAGCGAGAGGTCGCTGGGCTTTCGGCCGGCGAGGCCCAACCCGATACCGAGCAGGCCGGCGACTGTGGCGACGCCGAGTTGCAGCCAGGTGAACCACTCGATCATGATGCGTCTCCGTGGTCTCCGGCGCCGGCGGCTCCAGGCTCGGTTGCTGCGGTCGCGACTGCCGGGGCGGCGATCTCGTCGGGCGGGAAGTTGATCAGCGATTTGGCGTGGTCGCCGCGGTACTCGACCAGGCCGACCAGCCGTCCGTCCGGCGCGACGGCAGCGACCGGGCCGTCGACGTGGTCGGCCGGGTCCACCTGGATCTGCTTGCCGTGGCCGAGGTCGATCGCCTGCTGCTCGGTCAGGTCGAGGCGGCCCAGCACCCGGGTGGCGGCATCGGCGGGACCGATCAGAGCCGCCGGGACGTCCAGTTCCTCCAGCGGCTGGGCCGCGTCGATCCGGAAGGGGCCGATGCGGGTGCGGCGGAGGCTCGTGAGGTGGCCGCCGACGCCCAGGCCTGCGCCGAGGTCGCGGGCGAGCGCCCGGATGTAGGTGCCGGAGGAGCATTCCACCCGCACGGTCAGGTCGAGGTGGCCGTCGGCCGCCGCCGTGTCGATCAGTTCGAAGGCGCTGACGGTGACGGGACGGGACGGGAGGTCCACCTCTTCGCCGGCGCGCACCCGGGCGTAAGCGCGCTTGCCGTCGACCTTGATGGCGCTGACGGCGCTGGGCTGCTGCGAAATGGCTCCGGTGAGCTTCGCGATCCCGGCCGCAACGGCCTCCGGGGTGAGGGCGGTCACTGCGTCGACGGATGCCCGGCCGAGCTCTTCGCCCTCCGCGTCATCCGTTGTCGTGGAGGAGCCGAGCCGGATGGTGGCCAGGTATTCCTTGTCGAGGCCGACGATGTAGGTGAGCAGCCGGGTCGAGCTGTTGATGCCCAGGATGAGCAGCCCGGTCGCCATCGGGTCCAGCGTTCCGGCGTGGCCGACCTTGCGGGTTCCGGCCAGGCGGCGGGTGCGGGCGACGGCGTCGTGACTGGTCCAGCCCTGGGGCTTGTCGATCAGGACCAGGCCGCTGGCGGTGCCGCGGACGCGCGGTGCGCGCGGGGCGCGCGCCGGTTCAGCGGGGATTCGCCCGGACGTCGGTTCGCTGGCTGGTCCGTCGGATTCTTCGCTCACTCATGACATGCTATCCGGCCACCGGGCACCGGCCGCCCGCGGGCACTCTCCCCCGCACCCGTGCCCGCGGTGCCGACTCCCCCGACCTAGGCTGGGGGCATGAAGATAGCCGTGATCGGAGCGGGCGCCCTCGGCGGCACATTCGCGACGCTGCTGGCCCGGGCGGGTCACGAGGTTACCGTGACGGCCCGTGGGCTGGCGCTGGCGGTGATCCGGGCCGAGGGGATTTCGCTGACCGGCGGGTTCGGCCGGGCGCGGCAGCATCCGCTCGCGCTGGAACGGCTCGTGGAGACGCCCGACCTCGCCCTGATCTGCACCAAGGCGCAGGATGCCGCCGCAGCCATCGCGGAGAACGCCGCGGTGCTCGACGGCGCGGCTGTGATCGTCGTGCAGAACGGTCTCGACGGCGTGAACACGGCGCGGAGCCTGCTGCCACACTCGGAGTGCTTCGGCGCCCTGTCGATCATCGCCGCGAACTACTCGGCGCCCGGCCGGGTGACGATCACGACCGCCGCGCCCACCTACCTGGGCCGCGGGGACGGCGCCGCCGACGCGGCGACCAACGCGTGGCGGGACGTGCTCGCCGGCGCGGTTCCGACGGTGGGCATCGACAACTTCGTCGGCGCCCAGTGGACCAAACTCGTGGTCAATATGCTTAACGCCCTGCCCGCCATCACCGGGCTCAGCGTGCAGGAAGTGGTCGACGATGCGGGCCTCCGCCGGGTGATGACGTCCAGCATGCGGGAGACCGTTCGGGTGGGGATGCGGCGCGGTGTGCGCTTCGGTTCGCTGCAGGGCCTCGGCGACCGGCAGCTGCGCGCGTTCTCGCGGCTTCCATTGGCGCTCGGGCAGGTACTGCCGCTGCGGATGCGGAGGAGGATGGGCGACGTTCCGAACCTGGGCTCGACCCTGCAGAGCCTGAAACGGGGGCAAATCACCGAGATCGACTTCCTCAACGGCGCCGTGGTGCGGGAGGCCGGGCTGGCCGGCGTGCGGGCGCCCGTGAACGCCCTGTTGACCGCGCTCGTGCACGAGGTGGAGACGCGTGGAGTGCCACTGGCGCCGGTCGACGTTCTCGAGCGATTCGCGGCGCTCGCCCGCTGACCGCCGGCGCCCGGTCGCTCGCGCCAGGTCGCTCGCGCCTGGTCGGCATCCGTTCCTCCGCCATCCGTGCCTGCGCCCGTCGGCGAACGTCTCTCGCGGCGCACCCTCGCGACGCGGGCGCAGGTTGGAGGCTGCGCCCGCGGCCACAACCTGCGCCGCGAACGGAAGGGCTCGCTCAGCAGCTGTCGAGGATCACCCGGCGGGGTTCGTGCGGGTTGCTCAGGTCGATCACGGCGGTGGCCCGGCTGCGTGGCGTCGCCTCGTTTCGGTAGAGGCGGTCGGCCACATGGTGCTCGTTCGCGTCGTCCGTGGCCCCGGCATCCGTCGTCTCGGCTTCGGACTCGGCATCCGTTTCGACCAGTGCGCTGTACGACCAGAGGTCGCGCAGCTCCTTCCGGTTCAGGAATTCGCCGTCGACGATGAGGATGGCGTCGGCCGGCCCGGTCTGCCAGGTGGGCTCGATCCAGGTGTCCCGGTCCGGGTCGAACGCGCGGGTCACGAACCCGGTGCTGCCGCCCAGCCGGAAGGGTTCGAGCAGCACCCGCCGCAGCAGAGAGAAATCGTAGAGGTAGCGCAGCAGCCGCTCGGGAGATTCCGGACCGAACCGCCCCTGCTCGGCGCGAGAATGCCGGAATTGCCGCAGCGACGCACGGAAGACCGGGTGGCCCTGCTCGTCGAACACGGCGGCCAGGTCGTCGGCGAAGGCGGCGCGGGCCTCGGCATCCGCACCGTCGATGGCGATGACATGGCGGCCCAGGCCGTAGATGCCGAGGATCTCGCCCGCGAGGTCCCGCAGGAACTCGATCCGGGGTGTGGAGACAAGCTTCATGGATCGAGCCTAGGTTAGAACGGTGAACGTCACAGTCACCGGCAGCCCGGCAGCCAGCCCGGCACTCGGCCCCGCACTCAGCCCAGACCTCAGCCCCGGCATCAACGCCTGGTTCCATCTGAACGCCCGCGACCTGCCTTGGCGCCGGGACGGCTTCGGCGCCTGGGGCGTGCTGGTGAGTGAGTTCATGCTGCAGCAGACCCCGGTCAGCCGCGTGATTCCACGCCTGGAGGAGTGGCTCGAGCGCTGGCCCACCCCGGCGCACCTCGCGGCCGTGCCGCCAGGCGAGGCGGTGCGGGCCTGGGCGACGCTCGGCTACCCGCGCCGCGCGCTCTGGCTGCACGCAGCCGCGGTGGAGATCACCGAACGCCACGGCGGCCTTGTCCCGGAGGACGTCGACGCCCTGCTCGGTCTCACCGGGATTGGCGATTACACCGCCCGGGCGGTCGCCGCATTCGCCTACGGCCACCGGCATCCGGTCGTCGACACCAACACGAGAAGGGTCATCGCCCGCGCCGTGGCCGGCCAGGCCGAACCCGCCCCGCCGAGCCGCGGCCGCGACCTCGACGCCATGTCCGCGCTGCTGCCCGCCGGCCGCGACGAGGCCGCCCGATTCAACGCCGGCATCATGGAGCTCGGCGCGGTCGTCTGCACCGCGAAGTCCCCACGCTGCGACGGGTGCCCGATCCGCGACCTGTGCCGCTGGCGCGCCGCCGGCTATCCCGCCTACAGCGGCCCGCGAAAGGCAGTGCAAAAGAAGTTCGAGGGCAGCGACCGGCAGGTGCGCGGCCTGATCATGGCCGAGCTGCGCGCGACCCGGCACCCGGTGACGGATGCCGAGATCAGCGGGTTGTGGCCCGAGGCCGTCCAGCGCGAGCGCGCCCTGACCGGCCTGCTGGCCGACGGGCTCGCGGTGTCGGCCGGGGCCGGGCTCTACGTGCTGCCGCACGAGTGAGCATCGGAACCCGGGCAAAAAAGAAGCGGCGCGGACCGGCCTGAGCCGATCCGCGCCGCACCGCACCGCACCGCGTTAGCGAACGCGATCCCTGAGGATCCCGCCCTACAGGCGCGACTTACTGGCGGGATTCCTCATCGAGGGGCGCTTCGGCGTGCTGGGCGGCCGGGGCCACCACGACATCCTCGTCGTCTTCTTCATCATCGTCTTCGTCAGCCTCGTCGTACTCACGCGGCTTGACGTACGGGTCCTCCTCACCGGCGTACTTCGCCGTGCGGGCCTGCTCCTCGACCTGGGTGTCGCGCTCGCGCGCCTCACGCAGGAGATCGTCGATGAGCGCGGCGTTCTCCGGGATCGCGTCGGCGATGAATTCGAGCGACGGGGTGAGCCGGGCCGTGATGTTCTTGCCCACCTCACTGCGCAGCATCCCGGTCGCCGCCTTGAGCGCGGCGGCGCTGTCGGCGCGTTCCTCGGCATTGCCGTAGACGGTGTAGAACACCGAGGCATGCTGAAGGTCGCCGGTCACCTTGACGTCCGTGATGGTCACGAAACCGAGCCGTGGGTCCCGCAGGCCGCGCTCGATCCGCTTGGCCACGATGACCTTGATGCGGTCGGCCATTTTCCTGGCGCGTGCCGGATCTGCCATGGTCTTACTCCTATTTTCGAAAAACTACCGAAGTGCGGGTCCCGTCCTCACCCTCGTTCAGGGACGCGAACGAAACCCGCACCATCATCCGGAGGTGGTTAGACCCGCGGCTTTTCCTTCATTTCGATCGTCTCGATCTCGTCACCGATCTGGATGTCGTTGAACTTGCCCAGGCCGATACCACACTCGAAGTCCGTGCGGACCTCGGTGACGTCGTCCTTGAACCGGCGCAGCGACTCGATGCCCAGGTTGTCTCCCACGACGATGCCGTTGCGGATGACCCGCGCCTTGGCGTTCCTGGTGATGACACCCGAACGAACGATGACACCGGCGACGTTTCCGAACTTGGAGGAGCTGAACACCTCGCGGATCTCGGCGACACCACTCTGCACCTCTTCGAACTCGGGCTTGAGCATTCCCTTGAGGGAGTTCTCAATGTCCTCGAGTGCGTTGTAGATGACGGAGTAGAAGCGCACGTCCACGCCTTCACGGGCGGCGCGTTCGCGTGCCTTCGTGTCGGGGCGAACGTTGAAGCCGATGATGATGGCGTTGTCGACGGTGGCGAGGTTGACGTCGCTCTCCGTGACCGCACCCACTCCGCGGTGGATGATGCGCAGCTGAACCGAATCGTCGACCTCGATCTTGAGGAGCGACTCTTCCAGTGCCTCGACGGCACCGGACACGTCGCCCTTGATGATGAGGTTGAGCGATTCGACCTTGCCCTCTTCGAGTGCACGAGTGAAGTCCTCGAGGCTGATGCGCTTGCGGGCCTTGGCCAGCAAAGCGTTCCGCTCGGCGGCTTCGCGCTTCTCGGCGATCTGACGTGCCGTGCGGTCTTCCTCGATCACGAGGAAGGTGTCACCGGCGCGCGGAACACTGGAGAGGCCCTGAACCTGGACGGCCCTGGACGGGGTGGCGGCGAGCACGGGGACGCCGTTCTCGTCTGCCATCGCACGAACACGGCCGTAGGCCGTTCCCGCCACGATGGAGTCTCCGACGTGCAGGGTTCCGGACTGGATGAGCACGGTTGCAACGGCGCCGCGGCCCTTGTCGAGGCGAGCCTCGATGGCCACGCCGCGAGCGTCCTTGTCGGGGTTGGCACGCAGGTCGAGTCCGGCGTCCGCGGTGAGCAGCACGGCGTTCAGGATTTCCTGGATGCCGATTCCCTGCTTGGCCGACACGTCGACGAACATGACGTCTCCGCCGTATTCCTCCGCGACGAGTCCGAATTCGGTGAGCTGCTGGCGCACCTTCTGCGGGTTCGCGCCTTCCTTGTCGATCTTGTTCACTGCGACCACGATCGGCACGTTGGCGGCCTGGGCGTGGTTGAGCGCCTCAATCGTCTGCGGCATGATGCCGTCGTCCGCCGCGACCACGAGGATCGCGATGTCCGTCACCTGCGCACCACGTGCACGCATGGCGGTGAACGCCTCGTGGCCCGGTGTGTCAATGAAGGTGATGGCGCGTTCGATGCCCTCGTGCTCGGTGACGACCTGGTACGCACCGATGTGCTGGGTGATCCCGCCGGCTTCGCCCGCGGCCACCTTGGCGTTACGGATGGCGTCGAGGAGAGCCGTCTTACCGTGGTCAACGTGGCCCATGACCGTGACGACGGGAGGCCGGGCGAAGAGTTCTTCGTCGGTCTCGTCTTCGAGTTCCTGGTCGATGTCGATGTCGAAGGCAAGCAGGAGCTCGCGGTCTTCGTCGTCGGGCGAGACCATCTGGATCTTGTAGCCGAGCTCGCTGCCGAGCACGTCGAAGGTGGCCTCGTCGAGGGACTCGGTCGCCGTTGCCATCTCACCGAGGTGGAACAGAACGGTGACCAGGTTTCCGGGGCTCGCGTCGATCTTGTCGGCGAAGTCCGTGATCGAGGCACCGCGGCGCAGACGCACAACGGTTCCGCCGTCGCCGCGGGGGACGCTGACGCCACCCAGCGACGGGGCCTCGCGCAGCTCGAACTCTGCCCTCTTCGTGCGCTTGGACTTGCGGGCCTTGTTCTTGCCGCCACCGCGACCGAAGGCACCAGCGGTTCCGCCGCCGGGGCCGCGACCGCGACCACCGGCGCCACCGCCACCAGCGGGGCGGGGCGGACCGAAGCCGGGGGCTCCAGCCGGAGCGCCACCGGGGCGCTGGAAGCCGGGGCGTGCGCCGCCGGCGCCGCCCGGAGCGCCACCGGGACGCTGGAAG